>JAIZWL010000002.1 GCA_021498125.1 Candidatus Thorarchaeota archaeon
ATGTTGGCGTCGCCACCCCCATCGTCCCTCGGTGGGAGCGCCTGCAAAGTGGGTATCTATTTTTGGGTCCGGCTTCACGCTTAGATGCATTCAGCGTTTATCCGTTACGACTTAGCTACCCGACAGTGCCCTCTCGGACAATCGGTACACCATTGGTCGCGACGAAGCGTTCCTCTCGTACCGGCTTCATCTTGCCCGCAGATACCTTAAAGGACCATTAGATAAAAACCAACCTGTCTCGCAACGGTCTAAACCCAGCTCACGTTCGGTTTTAATCGGTGAGCACCCGCACCCTTCGGGTCTTGTGCAACCCGAGGATACCAAGAGCCGACATCGAGGAAGCAAGCCGCGTGGTCGATATGAACTCTTGCACGCGACAACTCTGTTACCCCTGAGGTAAGTTTTTTGTCATCTCCACCGCTCTGCAACTTGCAAGTGAAGGTTCGCTAGGCCAGTCTTTCGACCCTGGTCCCGTTGCTTTTCGGGGACCAGTCAGCCGAGCTTATGCCCTTGATCTCGACGAGACGTTTCCATCGCCTCTGAGCTCAGCATAGGTCACGGCTGATCTCTTGTCAGCCGTGTGCCGCCCCAGCCCAACTGCCTATCAGCCGGTGTCCCTAGACGCGCATGGTCTAGGTTAGCCACCCCCATTGTCATAGTCAGTGTTCCATGGACGCATCCGCACGCCCCGGAGAGAGTGCTTCAACGCTCCTGACTACGCTCTGTATGGCAACAGAAATGGCAACGACTGACTGCGTAGTAAACCTCTGCAGGGACTTCTTTTCCCAATGGTCCTACATACACTGTTCGGTATGGTGTAGGTTCACCCGGTTCCTCCTGGGGACAGTGGGGACCTCATTGCTCCCTTCATGCACGTCGGCATTTAACCGACAAGGCATTTGGCTACCTTAAGAGAATCATAGTTATTCCCGCCGTTAACCTGTGCTTCGACCCGTTTCCGAGCTTTAACAGACAGGCACAGAGCAGGATTCACTGACTGTACAAACGCTTACGCGCTCGCAGTCAGCTATGTTTGTATTAAACAGTTGGGACCCCCTAGTTACTAAGACCTGGGAGGGCTTGCACCGACCCAGGCACGGCACATCCCGAAGTTACGCCGCTAATTGGCCGATTTCCCTCAGGCAGGATTGACCCGGATACACCTTGGCCTTCTCAGCCAGGGAACCTGTGTCAGTTCTGGGTACGGACTCGGAAGATCCTTCCGGCATTGTTTTTCAAGGTCACCAGGAATGAGCCAGACGGGTGTCCGACCACCCGCTATTCCACGTTTCGTCTACCTCTCACCATTACGGTTCTCAGTAGAGTTATAGTGTTAAACACCGCGAGGACGGTGCCTGGCCTGTCCAGATGAGTCGCAATGCCGGCGTAGCGTTACCGCGGAGAGTACTTCCGAGGTTCAGGAATATTAACCTGATTCCCTTTCGTGGAGATCGAATTACGATGCCACTTAGGACCGACTAAGCTTCGGCTGATGACGCATCGCCGAAGAACCCTTTCCCTTTCGGTGACATGGATTCTCACCATGCTTCGCTGTTACTACTGCCAGGATCATCAAAGCCGGCCGGTCCACAGGAGCTCACGCCCCTACTTCTACCCGACCGGATCGCTCCGCTACCGGATCACACTCTATTAGGAGTGTGCCGTGTGGTCTCGGAGGCCAGATTTAGCCCCGTCCATTTTCAAGGCCGAGAGCCTCGGTCTGTGAGCTGTTACGCTTTCGTTCGGGGATAGCTGCCTCTAAGCTCACCCCCAGACTGTCTTGGGCTCTCGACGCCCTTCTTCACCGCACTTATCTGGCACTTAGGGTCCTTAACCACACTCTCGGTTCTCCCCATCTCGGCATGCCGGGCTTACCCCGGTCACCCGTCTCCTGCCATCTACGGTTCTTGCAGCTTCGGAGTTTTCAGGATGGTGAAAGGCTTTACGCCTCCCGGGCACATCCGAAAGTGCTCTACACCACAAGATACCTCAAGCAGGGCTTGGCTGCGACCAACTTCGCGGAGAACGAGCAATCACCAGTCTAGATAAGCCTTTTACCCCTAGGCCCAGTTCAACGGAACGAGTTGCACGTCAGAACCCTATCGGGCCTCCACCGAGCTTTCGCCCGGCTTCACCCTGACCAGGCCTAGATCGACTGGTTTCTCGTGTCATGGGAGTGACTACGCGCACTATTCACACGCCGCCCCTGACCGGCGAACCGGCTGCGGGCCTGTTGGTTTCCCTACGTTTACGGCGGAAAGCCTTATCCTCGCCACGCCCATGAACTCCCTGGCCCGTGTTTCGAGACGGATGATGCTGACTCGATCCCCTCGGATCTTACTGGGGAATCGCTTCCTGTTCATTCTCCGAGGATCTCCTCTTGTAATCAGCATCCTTTGAATGGACTGCTGGTTTCAGGTGCTTTTCACCCCGCTTCCGCGGCACTTTTCAACTTTCGCTCGCGCTACATAGTTTACTATCGGTTTGGCTGAGTATTTAGGCTTCCCAGGTTGCGCCTGGGATGTTCACGCGAGAAAACCAACCCGCGCTACTCGGGGACACCGGACATGCCCGTGCGTTACGCCTACGGGGGTATCACCCTCTTCGCCACGTCGTTCCAGACGACTTCGGCTTCGGCACGTCGGCACATTCCCGGGCCCACACACCACATCTCCCGTTGCTCATCGAACGGGATTCGGTTTGGCCTGTTCCCCTTTCGCTCGCTGTTACTCAGGGAATCACTATTGTTTTCTTTTCCTGGGTCTACTAAGATGCTTCAGTTCGGCCCGTTCCCAATCCAGGAGCGACCCTGGATCCATGGGGGGTATTAACCCCCACGAGGAAGTCCCATTCGGGGACCCACGGATCATAGACTTCATGCGTCTACCCGTGGCATATCGCTGCTCGTCACGCCCTTCATCGGCTAGCCAACCAAGTCATCCACCAGCAGCCGTACAGCGAATTGCAGGTCTACTCATGTGACCGGCACAGTATCACCTGTTGTGTGGCACGAGGCCACGTAACAGAGAAATTGACTGTTACCAAGGACTCTGAACGATCGAACACGCGAACGATCATCTCCCGATTGAGGGAGGCGACAGTTGCTGCTGCCCAACCGGTCAGGTTGTTTGTTTGTTTGTTTGTTGTATCGGTAAAATCGGTTGTAGGTAAGTGAATACATACGATCAATCATAGGATTGATCGACAGTATGAATGTTCACAGTGTATGTGCAATTCTGCATTGTACTGCTGATGTGTACGCAAATGAACTCCGACCGGACCCAGAGAGGATCACGGAGGGATGTACGTACACACACTAGATTACATGTATAATATTTTGTTTATACACGGTCCAGTCTTCATCCTCTGCAGTCCCGGTACACAACTCTTGGTGCACAGCACCGCATCGAGCCGTCTCCGAAAGACCTGTCCCTCATCGAGAATGACTCCATCTGCCGAGCGATCGATCCGTGCAGGTGCCCAACTCCTGCCAGCGACGCTCTGTCTGGTCCCGATGAGTCTCCACGGGGGCAAGATTGTGGAGAGCCTCCAATGAAAGGAGGGCTTGTGGACTGTGCGCAGCCCAAATGAGAGGGGTGCGCGCTCGGCTGCCAACTTGGCTTCCGTTTTAAACGTTGCTATGCGTCGAGGTTTGCCAGGACGGTTCCACAGCGACCTTCTGAAGCCGCCGAATAATTCCGCCTCTACTCGACGAATGCAAGGTATCTGCACGGCATTACAAGATAAAGCTTACGCAATGCACACTCGTGCACATCTATCACTGAGACCGAGAGATGATCAATGAGCGCCAATCTCAGAAGTGATGAGGGGGAATATAATATGTCATGTAACCTCAGAGGCCCCTATAGGCCATTCGGCCATTTTTCAGGTGCGGAGAAACAAAGTAAGCCAGTCAGACTGGCAGACGATGAAGAGTAAGACTTCCACGCTCCAGATCTCTATGGGCATGCCATCATACGATGTGTGCTTTTTGCCAAAGATGAGAGACCAATTGATAGGCAAATTCCTTAAGATCATTCAGAGCGAGGTTTAGAAATTGTACGGATTTCTGAGTGTGCCTTGTAACAGTACGAATCATGGATTGTAAAAGGATCGCACTAATAAGATAACATAAGATTTGTTCTATAACTAAATTGAACAAAAAAATATAAGGGCATCTGATGAGTAGAGCACGATCGCAATAAATGCGATTAACCAAGATAGGAGAGAAAGAGTATTGGAACAATATGGGGAAAGAGAATATATTGTTACACTCTATGTTGTATTACCGTTGGTATTACTTTCATTTTCTATGGGTGCACTGACCCTGTTTGCCAATGATGGCCAGTTAACTCCAACAGTGGCATTAACAGATAAACAGAAACAAGCCATAGCCACAGCATTTGCAACTCTAAGTTCAGGACCGGGGCGCATACCTGTAGGAATTATGACAAAATATACGACGGAAGCGATATACTACCAAGCAAATACAGTTGCCAAAGTATTTTCGGATTACAATATTGCTCATCCAGGTAGTTATGTCACGTATAAAGCAATAGGAGACCAGGCAACCACCAACAAGTTCAAAAATTACCTTTATACAACGAGCCGGTTACATGTTGCTGCACATGGATCATGGACCACCAATGAAAAATCTCAAGTTGATTTGTACGATGACAACATTGATGCAACACTACTTGACCAGTGGACAAAAATCTATGGCTCATGTAGACTGGTATTCTTAAGCAGCTGCAATAGCTTGGGACACAATGGACTATTAGATACCACCTTAGCGGACAAAATACAGGACATCTCTTATGTACAAGCCGTCATTGGATACAAAGATGTAGCCAACTTAGTTACGGCCTCAATGCTTGCAGAAGCATTCTGGACGTACCATGCCAACGGATTGGCAAGCCAAGATGCGTTTATCACAGCAAGAGATCAAACTAATGGGCAAATAAGTCAACTTGAGAATGAAGTTGATGCAGGAGTTGCAATCACATTAGCCATTCTTGCAGCCATTGGTATTTTCGGATGGGTTGCAGCCCTCATTCTTACTCTGATAGCGATTTACTCAATACATCCCCTTTTAGATGAAATGAGAGATACAGTGAGTAATTTTGAGATTGTTGGCACAAATGTAGATGGCCTAAATCCTCAACCGGGTGGTGGAGGTGGTGACACACCCATATAAAAACCATGTAAATGACGGATAGATTGGCATTAGATGGGAGCGTGTTCAGCGATTAATCATCATAGGAGATTCCAACCACTAATTAGTATAGCCATAATCATGAGTATAATGATATCAATTACTACGACTGCGAGCATGCTTCCACAATACAACTGCATTCATAAAAAAAATATACCTGGATATCTCATCAATCACACTGATACATTATCATCAGATGCACCATATACAATAACTCGCCGCCAAGCGGTCATCGATTATCTCATAGCACTCTATTCTGAAAATGATGGTGCATTTCATGCGTATCTAACTGACCCTCCGACGTTCCCCAAAGAAGGAAGGGTGCCAGCTATTTCAGATGTACTTCGCCCATTTCGGGTATTTGAACGTTTGAAAGCGACAAGTATCTTAAATTGGAGCGCCTGCAGGAAATTTCTTAAACAACTGGTCAATATTGATCCTAAAACTGCATGGAATTATGGGTTAGTCAATTACTCAACCCAAATGGGTACCGGAGTCATCCCTTGTGAGAATGCAGTTGAGTTATTTCCGAAACTTGAACTTTCTGATTGGCTGTACAAGGAGCAGATTGCAGAATTTATTATGTCCGCTCAAAATCCGGATGGCGGATTTACTGAATATCCACCATCTAACAATCCTTCAGAGAAACGATCAAATCTAATAGTGACATGGACAGCACTTAGTGCTCTTAAAATGTTGCATCGTCTCTATCTTGTTGATACGAGAGCAGCACTCGACTATGTCCTATCCTGTTATCATGAGGATGGCGGATTCTCAAATGTACCTACTGCTGATTCTGACTTTAGTTATGTGCCGTTAGGTCTCATATCTTTAAACATCCTAGGAAAATTCAATCTGGTTGATGTGTCCAAGACCACAGAGTATATCCTCCAGTTTTGGGATAGTTATAAGAGCTGGGGAAAAGGACCAGCCTATGGGATTGTTGCTGTTGAAAGAATTATCTGGTCACTATCTATGATGGGAACACTTGACAATATTGATGTGAATAAGACGGTCAGCAATGTTCTAAAATGTCAGACTTACTACAATGGTGCATTTCTTGGAGACCTTATTGGATCTCCCGAAGAGGAACGATTGATATGGAGTGAGGCTGCCACTCATACCATTGAGATTTTGGGCCGATTGGACGCATTAGATGAAAATATCACTATTCTACATCATCCAAAATATACAATTCCTCAATGGTGGATAGATCATATCAATAAAGAATATGGAAATAATACAACAACGAACATCCCACATTTCTATATTGGAACCGTTGATGTGCTTGCCATTCTCTCAGATTGGTCGACTCCTCTCACATTTTCGGTTCTTGCAGCAATTCCAATATTATATATTCATTACCAGAATAGTCAACAACGCAAGGCACGTCGTGAACGTCTTAAGCGGCGAAAAAGAAAGAGATAGCATCCGTTACAGGATCACAATGGTGATAACACAGCGATCACAGGCAGTGCAGTCCTTAATTTCAAAAGAGCACGTCTATGGCGACCGACCGGCCTAGCCCCACTCGTGCACCAAGTACACGACCTACTATCCCCAGTTCACTCATGAGAATTCCTTCCTCACCTGTCAAACTCATCAAATGGATATAAACGTTATAAATTACCCCGACAGTCTTGAGTGGTATTATAACTACAACAGCCACATCCGATACTACGAAGTTCCAAAGATGTGAACTCTACTCAACAATCTCAATTATATTCATCTACTGTCTGAAACAGCAGGCTGGGGGGTGCGAAGGCAAGCACAGGACGCATGTCAATGGGCGAGCTCTTGACCTTCAATGGTCGAGTCGCGGCCAGTCCAAAGACTGTCACTACTGCAAGCTCGCCGAGAAGCCACCCCACAACGACACCAATGACCCCAAATCCCAGGACTCCAATCGCAATGCCTACAATTGAACTGACACCAATCTTGTCGAGAGCCAAGTCCGCAGTCATGGTCAACGATCCAAGTTTGAGAGCAAGCTTACGTGACAATGGCCCACTGATATAAGTACTTGCCATTGGAATCAAAATACCGTTGATTTGTGACATGATATTTCCTACGCCAAGTACCGCAGTGATGTAAGGCATCAGCAGCGATATTGCATAAGTGATAATCGCCCCAAGGAAAGTCAATACAAACATGCTCATACGAGAAATAGCAGCTGTTATCAAACTCCCAATGAGAGGCGCCGTGAGTCCTCCGAGTATGCCTGTACAGAATACCTGCAAAGCTGGTTTGACAAGGACGGGCCAGATCCAATCTAGTAGTAATGGGTTGCGGGCAGCTACACCAAACTTGGACATATTTGGACATTGTTTGTAGGAGTTTAAATACTCCCGGCCACAAGTCACGTATGACCTTCACTCTGATGGTGAGGTTGTTATTGCCCACTGCCGTTGGTGGGCGGACTATGGACCCACTGTCCAAGAAAGTCCAACTTACAATCAACGGTCCCCCAAACTGATACTCAAACAATCTAAGAGAGTACTATAACGAAATCTTAACTCCAAGACTCGAGAACGTATTAAGAAATATCGATTGACTGGCTGGGAGACAGTGGATCGCCGTTATCATGGAGAGGAACTAATTCAAGCCTAAGTGAATCAAGTTTGCGTCTAATATCGGTAAATTGTAGACGAAGACCCTGTAATGATGCTTGGTGTTGGGCCCTATAGTATTCAATAAGATTAAGAAGGGATGCAACTATAAGAAAAGAAAACACTGGGAGATCGAAGAACATGGTCAACAAATTACCATCATTTGGAAGCGGACACATATAGCCCCATATCCTGTGGATTACTATCGAATAGCATATTCCTATGAACGGAAATAATACTAGAAGCAAAAACTGAATTCGCCCGATGTGAACAACGTGATCACGGAGTGCAGTCGCATATAATCTGTGGAGGGGATGATACACAATTAGACCGACTAGACCCCCGATAATGATACAGAGGTACAAGACAGGTTTGACGTATGCCTTACCTAAAAATGCAACTAGAGCATCATCGACCGGATTGTGGGTAATATAAACATAGGGGGAGAGAAAATACGGTAAGGATATAACGAATACGAGAACGTAGAGCGTTAAAAAGAACCAATTGCCATACACTATCACCGATGTATCCTGAACCATGCGTGCATCTGGACGATCATTATCACGAACCATCTCTCTCGCCCTATCATATTAATCTATGTTCGGATATAGTGGCCATCACAGGGCTCGGCCATGCAAGAAGAGGAATAGGTTCAGGAGGTGTGATTATGGGGAGGCCTATGTCTAGTGGAGTTCCTAATGGAGTTGTTTGAGGGGGGGATACAATATCTGTGTTTATCATATGAATCCACCAGCTACGTCCTATTTTTATGCGCATCTCGCCACGCCTCAGAAATTTGTAGAATATCCAACCGGATCCTGTTTCATCTTTTAGGTAACTTTCAACAAAATATCCATTTATCAATCCAATAATAGCTAATGCAGCTCCAATAAGTATTGCGGCAGTAGTAGAGGCACCAGTAGAAACTATCCCAAGTGCAACACCGACTCCAAGTATAATCTGTACGTAAGGAGCAGGACCTCCAAGTTTCCAGAAATTCACCACATCTCTAGAAACATGATTCACCAGCATGCCACCAGTAGCATGACCATAATAGTCTTTGGTGGTACGATCAATAGTAAAGTCAACCGATGGACCCACGCCCATCTTACCGTAGTAGTACGTGTAGTCTGGATGATCATAGAACACCTCATTATTAGGGTCGATATTGCACGCGTCCCAGTTTATCCCCTTGTAATAGATATCATCGGGAATGGATGAAGTAGACGGTGAAGGATAAGAACCACATAATAGTGGTCGCCCTTAGTAGTAATAATTCCACACATTCATTGCGATGTTCCATACTGATTCTTCGTCGTATCCGTACGTGATTTAAGAGAAGAGCCCACTAAATCAACTAGCTATTGCTATGTGCCGCAAGGAACAATGCCACCTCGTGAGGAATACACTCATCTACATACTTCAACGTCAAACGGACTTTCGGACCATGAACGACTGTCGGACTTCCCTTTCTCCATAAGCGCCGCCACCAACTAACATCACCTACACTCATCACCATACGTCCCGTACGATCTACCAGATGAAGCCTATAGAAAAATAGCTCTCTGGAATACCATAGCTCCTCTGTATTATCCCTTACGACCCAGCCACCATACCCGTCGCGAACATCAGGCACGAGGGAAGTTTCTACAGTTCTACGAGAACTCCAAGGAAAATGAAATTTTCTGAACGTGTGGTCACTGTGATACCTATCGAGATAGTATGTGCCTCTGGTAGTCTCAAATCGAACAGCATTCTTGCCACGACAACCTACGAAACTCTCATGCCCCACACTTGTGCGAAAGGTCACTCCACTTGCATCAATGATTGCAAACTCTTGGTGTTTCATACCAAGATCGTAGAGTGTAGTCGCATCCCAGATAGTCGAAGTCTGGAGCAAAAGAAGGTACACCTCATTCCTGTGACCAGCCCGCTCCAGTGTCCATGCGTACGAAAAACCATATGGTATCGGACATTCCATCCTTTGAAGAGTGATCACCATACCAGTGAGATCCAAGGATTCAGCGAGTGTACCAGATGGAGGATATCTGGTGAGTACCTTAGTCCTCCAGCGCTCGATGCGTTGTTGCATCTTCAACTTAATCTGGTTAGTCACTTTCACTCTCAACTACATCAACTCGTAACCGCTCATCCTCAGAAGTATATCATACTATGTGTAGTGAGCTGTGGTGCATAGGTATACGATATAAAATCGAATACTGGTTCGAGAAAAGCTACTAAGATTGCTGTCAGTGTTCCGACCCCAATTTTCGCTATTGCTTTCATTACATCTGCATTGAATATTGAGGGGCCAAACCTTACAGCAATCTGCCTTGCAAAAGGCCCTGTGAGTTTTTCCTGAACGATTCCAGTAAGCATTGAGTAGATAAGGTTTCCATCAAGCTGGAACATCTGCAGAAACGGAATAGCTATAAGTGATAGAAGGCGCAGCAAAAGAGATGAGATGAACGAGAGGAAATAGAGTTTCATCATCAGTTTTGACAGTGATGTTGCAGCACTGATAGCCACAGTTCCCAGTCCACCAAGTGCAACAGTAAGCAAGACTTGGAGAAACGGTTTAATTAGCACAGGCCAGAGCCAGTCCAAGACGACATTGCCGAAACTTATTTCGAAGCAGTCCAGCATCACGCCTACAAGGTCCCAGAAGGTGGGGAGAGAAGCGGTGGCATCTGCGACAACAGCAAGAATCGCATACAGAAGAAGGTCAAACACATTGGCAGTAATTGAAAGACTTCCATGTAGAGTCCATCCAATGGATACCACAATGTTGAATGGCGCAAGAAGAGTAGGAGTTATTATTCCGGATAGTAGAGCAGCAACTCGTGACATAATGACACCGAGAACAATGGGAGTTCGTTCCAGAAGATAGACTGCCAGAAGTCCTCCAAGAGATGCATCAACTATTCCAATGAACCCTATTGCGTCGGAAGCAGAAATATACTTGTTTACCTGTGCCGAGTTACACGCCAACACGATATCTTTGCCGGGAGTCATCTGAACTCTGCCACTAAATGCCTTCCACGAAAGCTCATGTGATTGTGCAAGAATGCCCTCTTCAGACCCATGCGACACCCATACCACTCGTCCAATTGTTCGATGGATGGTCAGTACATACTCCAGTGATCCATACTCCATCACTTGTACGTGCGGATCATTTGCCACGATTGTTCGCACAGCAGTACGCACCGCACTGTCATGATGCATGACCACCACCACGTCCGAGACCACTGGAGCCGAGAGCGGCATGACCCACAATGGTGATAACACAGCAATCACAAGCAGAGCAGTCTGAAGTTTCAAGAGAGCACGTCTATGACGACCGACCGACCGACCGACCGACATAGCCCACTCGTGCACCAAGTACACGACCTACTATCCCCAGTTCACTCATGAGAATTCCTTCCTCAACCAAGCATTAGACCAAATACGTATAAACCTTACCGATCTGCAAGACCATCTGAGGGTGAGTGAGGAGGAGTTGAGGGAGTCCAATGTGGTCCTGAGAGAACGGACAGAGAAGAGGGCAACAGTCCTAAAGCATGAAACAATTATGAGAGATCGATGGAATGACTAGTGGATGGGAGAGGGGATGCATCATGAAGCGGAACAAGTTCAAGTTGTGAAGCATTGCGAAAACGAATCGCGGTAATTTGCAAGCCAAAACCATTTTGTTTTGCTAACTGATTAATTCTATGATATTCAAGAATATTAATGAGAGATACCACTATACTAAACGAGAGCCCTGGAAGTGTGAAGAACAGGGCCATTAAATTTCCTGTGTTAGGATAGGGAATAATATAGTTCCATATTGCTTGTAGTCCAATTATCCAAAGAAATCCAAGATACGAGCCAAACGATATGAGTAAAATACGCAAAACTCCAAGTCGAACAACTTGATCACGTAGAACTGTGCTATACAATTGGTGGATTGGAACGTAGAAGATCAGACCTAGTAGACCACCCAAAATCGCACAAAGATACAGCATAGGCTTAACATTTGCGCCACCTAGAAATGCAACTAGAGCATCATCGACCGGATTGTGGGTAATATAGACATAGGGCGAGAAAAGATATGGTAATGCCACAATAAGAAATATTAGAATGGATCCAACCAAAAATATCCAGTTGAATCGTACAAGGACTTGTGGACTTCCCGTGGGATGTCGAGCAAGCGTTTGTTCATTTCGCGACTCATTCAAACAATTATCTCCCTCGCCCATTCTCTATCGCCCATCTCTTTATACTATGTACGGATATAGTGACATCACATGGCTCAGGCCATACGATACCTGAACAACCGTCAGTTATTATATGAAGCCACCATCCACAACCAATTTTCATCCGCATCTCATTTATTCCAAGAAGTTCGTAAAATACCCAACCTGCACCTTTTTCATCAGGAAGAATCGTAGATGCAAGTATTGTAACGGTGAGACCAGCTATAGCAAAAACGGCTGCAACAACCCCTATAATGGCTGCGGCAATAGCAAGAGATGTACCTGCTGTAATCACACCAAACGCAATAGCTAATGCTATAACAGAGGCAACAAACCCTAGTAAAACTTCTGCAAGTGATGCGACACCACCTGCCTTCCAAATTTCTACAGTGCCCCTTGAAACATGATCCACCTTCATACCATAGTCGCCACCATTGGGATCATGGCGAGTACGATCAATGGTAAAGTCTTGTGATGGCCCCACTCCCATAGTTTGGTAGTAGTACGTGTAATCCGGATGGTCATAAAACACCTCGTTATCAGGGTCGATATTGTATGCATCCCAGTAGATGCTCTTGTAGATGAAGTCATAGGTAGGTGGAGGCGACGGTGGAGAAACTCCTCCTGTGAGATGCAGAAGAATAGGTGCGTCCGGATCAGTAAAGAGGTCTGTCAAGCGACTCATAAACCTAGTCTGAAGAGTGCGAATATTGCCTCGTGTTCCCGAAGTGGAGGAGGACAGAATGAATGATGCAATAAGTCCCCCTAAGATGGCATCTATCATCCCCCCAAAACTGAGAACAGCGCCCGTAGGAACATACTGATTGATCTCACCCGAATCGCACGCCAACACAATGTCCTTACCCGGAGTCATCTGAGTCCGACTACTGAACGCTCGCCAACTGAGCACCTGCGCCCCTGCCACGATTCCGTCATCCGATCCATGAGAGACCCAGACGACCCTTCGGACTACCCGATGAATGGCCAGAGCGTACTCCAAAGAGCCATACTCCATCACTTGTACGTGCGGATCATTTGCCACGATTGTCCGGACCGCAGTATTCACAGCACTGTCATGGTGCATGACTACTACCACGTCCGAGACCACTGGAGCCGAGAGCGGCATGACCCACAACGGTGATAACACGGCAATCACAAGCAGTGCAGTCCTCAGTCTCAAGAGATTACGTCTATGGCGACCGACTGACCGACCGACCTAGCTCTACTCGTGCATCAAGTGCACAATCAACTAGCCCCACTTCACTCATGAGAATTCCTTCCTCAACCAATCATTAGACCAAATACGTATAAACCTTACTGATCTGCGAGCCATTTTTAGACTGGTTGAATTAGATGATTAGTAGCAGGAACACCTGCCATAAACTTAGAAGTTGAAGTTTCCCAATGTGAATCTGAGAGAACGGACAGAGAAGAGGGCAACAGTCCTAAAGCATGAGAATATTATGAGAGATCGATGGTTAGACTGGAGCATATGGTGATCTAGTGACAAACGCACATATCCAAATTGATGCGGAGTTACTCTTCGATGACTTGACGTTGGTAGTCCATGAGTTCACGGATCCCCTTTTTGGCGAGAGAGAGGATCCCGTCGAGTTGTTCATGGGTAAAGGTAGCACCCTCGGCAGTCCCTTGGACCTCGACATAGGAATCGTTCATCATCACGACGTTGAAGTCCACATCAACGGCCACGTCCTCCTCGTAGCAGAGGTCGAGAAGGAGATCACCATCGGCAAGACCGACACTGACCGCAGCCACAGGCCCACGGATGGGGAGTTTGAGGAGCAGATCGTCCTGCACGAGTTTCTGAAGGGCGTCGTAGAGAGCGACATAGGCCCCGGTGATCGAGGCCGTACGAGTGCCGCCATCGGCCTGAATGACATCGCAATCGATACGAATGGTAAAGTCAGAGAGAAGATCGAGGTCAACGGAGGCGCGCAGGGAGCGGCCGATGAGGCGCTGGATCTCGTGGGTGCGCCCACTGACACGATAGCGGTTGTTCCGTTCGTTGCCAGCAGCAGGGAGCATACCGTATTCAGCGGTGACCCAGCCCTGACCGGAACCGTTCAGCCAGCCCGGAACGCCCTCTTCGACAGTAGCAGTACAGATCACTTGAGTGTCGCCGGTCTTGATGAGAACTGAGCCGGCCGGATGTTTGAGAAAGCCGCGGATGATCTCAACGGGGCGGAGCTCATCGTTGGCGCGTCCATCTACTCGTGGCATATTAGAGAGGTCTCCGTCAGATTGAGCTGGCTCTTGGAAGAACCCGCATTTAACTACTACTCTAGTATGTTGAGTCCACAGGCAACTTGAATCGCAATTCGTGAATAATAAAACAGACTACGCCAGTTCAGCACTTCAAAGGGGAGTTTCCGGCCAAGATCGGTCTTAGGAAAATCATAGTTCATAACTATAAAGATGCCTTCTTCTCCAAATCAACAGAAGTATAGATGGCACGAAGATCCTTGAGGCCACCAGCCCATGAGAGCGAGAGATACGACCTCTTGCGAATGCGATTCTCTTTCACAAGAGATGCTGCATAATCTGCAAGTTTCTTTTTCTTCAGAGGCGTCATCGTTTTAATAGCGTACACGAGTATATCATCTAGAGCGGACTCATCAAGGGGAGATGGAATTTTATCGATGTGAACCATTTCGTATTAGTGTAATCATCAAAATGAATTAAATATTCTGCTCGCGTTGATTATTGGAAAAATGTGATCTATGAATAGATCGCATAGATGGGGCACAGTGCCATACAATATCATTCAATCATGAGCGAGCAAAACACTCAACCATAATGATATGTGATACAATATCACTCCTCAAACGTCTATGTCATTTTGAACCTTGGAGTCATAATGATCAGGAATGACTGGAATACGATCAAGTTCACTTAGACTAACACCGATGTTCTGAGATAGAATTTCGATAGAGTATATCAATGAACAGTGAAACACCGGATCACGACGTGTCATAGATAACCTTATTCCATAGCAATACAACAAGATAGTGAACACGAACGACTACAGATCGCTTTGAAAAGCAAGATGAGGCGGGCTCAACCACAAGATCACATGACTGGAACCAGTTGGAGCCGAGTCGTTCAACAGACAAGTAGATCTGAGAGGGACCACGGACAATGATGGATGTCTACCGGAGATTCAATAACGTAATGGATGAGATCGTGAAGGAGTGGAAGGAAAAGGATAATGTGGATGGTGTCTATGTCTATGGCGCCTTACCACGTGGTACACTCACTGCCAACTCCACATTGGATCTGTGTGTCATCTGGAATGAGGATGAGGCACCGGTACAGCTTCTCGCAGAACACAACAATGTTCGAGTGGATATGACCTTTCTGACCCCGACGCAGATCGAGGGGGTACTCAATGGCGAGGAGACAGACGCATTCAAGATCGCGGAGGTCATCGGGCGCCTCAGAGAGGCAAAGGTGGTCTTTGATCGGCAGAAGAGGCTCAAGGAATGGCAGGAGCGAGTGAAGGAATACAAGTGGCCTGAGAAGGTCATCCAGTCAGTCAAAGAACGGGCCATCCATCTGCTTGACGAGGCCAGCAAGTCAGAGATGAGAGAGGACATCGTTGATGCGATCGAGCTCACCAGAAATGCACTCTTCGACCTTGGACGAGTCATCATCATGCGTAACAATCAGTTTGACATCATCAGACCCACGGATGTGCTGACAGAGGTCCGAATGCTGGACCCGATCACGTATCAGCTCTTTCTCCGGACATTCAAGCTGAGAGGCATGGAAGAAGAAGAGATCATGGATGTGCTAGAGGACCTGAATCACTGGTTAGGTGTGACCGAGGACAGACTTGCAGACTCAGAGGTGGCTGAAACCGAGGCCATCGAACTTCTCTCGCACGCCCAGCGAGGATATCATCGGGCGAGAGAACTGACCATCGAAGGTGATTACGAACTTGCGGTGCTGGAGTTGCGCAGGTCGCTCCATAATCTTGGAAAGGCCCTACTGGCCTTGCAGGGGATTCGAACACACGACCTGACCATTCTTGTGTCAGGGCTTCGAGAGAATGAACCGGAGTACTTTGACCAGATCTTCGAAGAGTATGGTGGCTTCGACTTCCAGATCAAAGGAGTCAACAGAAGCATTGCAGAGGCAAGGTTCATCGCTCAGCGGATATAGGAGTATAGTGATCAGGACTGGGCGCCACATTGATTAGGGACTGCGAAGGTCTTCACCAACAAGAAGAGTGGTGAAGATGTCAACAAGCGTCGAGATCGTCCGACTGAACAGTGTGATCCTATCAAGAGAGAAACAAGACGCTCTACAGAAGGAGATCGAGAGATACGCAAAGGCGGTCAACTTTGTCATCCGCACGATCCTGACCAAGCACCTCGCATCCGCCGCCAAGACAATTGAGGCAATTCGAGACGAGTTCGCAAAACAGTTCGACCCGCGTCCGCAATACTTGGAAGATGTTGTCAAGACGGCAAGAGTACGTATCGGCGAGCATCGCAAGATGGCCAGAGTGATCAGGACCGCCCGTGAGAAACGACCAAAGTTCAAAGAGGGGCGGATCATCCTCTCGCCGCCACTCATCCGCGTGGGAGAAAAGGCACTGACCATTGCACTAAGCAAGCAAGAGGTATTGCCCATCCCATATGACAAGAGGAGCCGGAACCGTGAGATCGACACGCTCACAGCCATTGCGAAGGGAGAATTGGAACATGGCAGAGTCCGGGTGACATGGCGAAGAGAGGGCTTTGTGGAGATCGAGATTCGCATCCTCATCAGTGGATAGAGAACGATACAACAGAGAGAGAGGGGAATCATGATCATATAGTGGTATCCAGTGACCATTGAGTCACCGTGCCGGAGAAATCTGTGACATAGAGATGGTTGTCCCGTGTACACAGTGTCATATCGGTGATACCTGTGAGCGTACGCTGAGAGGTGAGAGTGGTCAGGTCAGCAGGGTCCCAGATGCGGATCGAACAGTCCCAACCTCCAGAGATCACATGAGTGGAGCTTGGAGGAGCGAGAAGCGTTGAGACCGCGTCCGTATGAGGCTCCAGAATAGTAGGAGGGCCGGAGGCATTGATCGAGACCATAGCGATCTTTCCACTATGCAGACCAAGAAAGACGGTTGATTCATCAGGAGACACGACCAGCGACTGCACACGCTCGCCACAGGTCGTGACTGCACGAACAAGATGCCCTGTAGAGAGATCCCAGAGATTACAGGCCCCATCCCACGAGGCCGTAAGAAGTGACCGTCCTTCGTGAAGGAATGCCAGTGCGGAGATGTCCCTGCTATGGGCCTTGATAGTCCGAAGGATTTTCATCTCAGATGGCACAAAGAGAACAGCTGTACCGTCCTGTGTGCCGACTGCGGCAAGATCAGAAGCAGGATCCACAATAAGCGACTTCGCAGCAGCATTGCAATGGATCGCCCCTTGCTCCTGATCGGTCCGTCCAAGCCGCCACTTGCGTACGGTGCGATCCCAGGACACGGAGAGAAGTTCAGTACTGCTCTGGAGAAAAGAGAGGGCGGAGATTACATTCTCATGGCCTATGAGAGCACGCTGAGGGCGCCCCGTGTGCGCATTGATGAGAAGAATTCGTGAGTCCGCAGTCCCGCAGGCAAGCCGCTTGCATGACGAGTCCACATCAATACAGAGAAGGGGAGGGGGTCTCTGACTTGTGGGACGATAGAGAAGACTCTTCTGCAAGGGCGTTCACCAATTATGATCCATCTGTCAATCACGAGTAATAGTACGCCCCCCCGAATAAATATGAGCTCTCGTGCTCACCTTCGCTTTCGAAACCAGATCACGACAGCGACCAGCGCAAGAGGAGGAAGTACCCATGGAAGAAGGGAATAGATACTACCTGTTGGCTGTGAAAAAGTGGTAGAACTCAGAGTCATATTGTAGACAAAGGCCTCTACAACACTACCAACAGTCTCAAGGCTCGTGGCACTACACTTGTCAGGAGTATCTTCCAGTGTGTGCCAGTACCAGGGGAAAGGATCATGTTGAATGATATCAAGGGCGGGGATTCCAGCATCTAGAAATGGCCGATGATCGTCAAGGATTCCAGCACCACGAGCATCAAGAAAGACATCATCATGCCCAAGGCCCTTTGCAATGCCCCAGACAAGATTTTGAAGAGAGACTGTAGAAGAGGTCTCACGGAGAAGTCGGAGATCACTATCACCCACCATGTCAAGGAGGAGCATGGCACGAATCTGAGAGATACGTTCAGAACTGAGATTGTCCACATAGTACGTGGACCCGACTATCCAGTCCCACCCGTTGATATAGCCGCTATCCTCAGCATCAAAAAACACCAGCTCAACACTTGGGCGAACATTCTCTGGTAGCGACTTGGACAACTCTAAGAGGACCGCAGTCCCGCTCCCCCCATCATTGGCTCCCAGAATTGGCAGGGTACGATTCGTCGCAGCGGGGTCGTGATCGGCATGAGGTCGGGTATCGTAATGCGCACCAAGAATGATTGTGGCATTTGCAGAACCATAGGTAGCAATCACATTACTACACTTGACCGAGTTGTATGTAAAGTTCTGAAGAGTCACAGTCCAGCCATTGCTTAACAGAGTATCAGCCATGAACACACGACACCGCGAGAGATTATCAGAACCAGGTGGTCGAGGACCATAGTCACACTGTTGCTGGAGATAGTCATAGGCCTGTGAACCATCAAAGGAGGGGAGATAAGCTGCTTGTATCGAAGTGGGGGCGGCTCCAAGAGCGGCACATAGCAAGAGTGTGATGATGAATAGTGTTCGCAAATGCTCACGACCGATGATGTCGATTACACCATTCTTAATTATCTTTCTTGCCGCGAGAAACGAGTGACCACAAGATCACGGACGAGATGAGGCATCTCGCGGGGAATCTTACGGAGAACCACTGCAGGAATCTGTGCATATCCAATGTCGCCACGTGCCAACATCAGCAGAATCTCCGATGAGAGGTGGAGATGCGATGCATGAGTGAGGACCGCCTCGGCAAAGGAGGTACCGCGTGTCCCAGCCCATTCGGCCATACCAAAATTGGCCCCAAACTCTCTTCTGCATCTCTTTTGGTACTGGGAGAGATATTCGGCGTCATCACGACCATGTGCCAGCGCCTTCACGATGACCTCTGCTGCAAAGACCCCTGAACGCATGGCGTAGGCAATACCCTCACCCATCATGGGATCCACGAAGCCAGCAGCATCACCCACAAGTATGACCTTGTCGGTAACATTTGTGTTGATTACTCCATCGGCTCCAAGAAAATGAGTGCCGCGATGCTCTGGAGTGAGCGAGATCCCAAATCGCGTCTCCAAGCGTTGTACGAATGACTCAAAGATGGGCCTGAGAGGATACATATGTACCGCAGCGCCAGCAACTCCAATAGCAAGTTTATCATGCTTGGGAAATACCCAACCATAGCTCACCCGGTTCTCGACAGGCAGTATCTCCAAGATCGAGGGGTCCCCATCAAAGATCTCCTCTACGCAAGACTCGCCCACCTTGAAATCGGCTTCCATCCCAAGACCGACCCGAGTGAGATCCTTCTTTCCTGAACGAAGACCCACTGCACGTCCAACAACTGTATTGACACCATCAGCCCCAATCACGAAGGCTGACTCGACCTCGCTTCCATCTGCAAAACGGGTCACCACACGATCACTCTTTTGTGAGACCGCAGTGACACGAGTGCCATCCTGAAGAACGGCACCCATATCCTGAGCACGATACGCAAGAAAAGCATCATACTCGTCACGATTTGTCGTGATGCCGATGAGACGTTCAGACTTGAATTCGGTCTGATTCCCATTTGGAAGTACAAATCGGAGACCATAGATCTTTCGTTCCACAAGAGATGGGGGAAGCCGCTTCAGGAGACGCAATCCCCGATACATGACTGCTCCACCACAGGGTTTGATGCGGGGAATAACAAACTTCTCAACTAGTAGTGTACGCAGTCCAGCCCGTGCGGTCTCGTAGGCAGCCATTGAGCCAGAGGGACCTGCACCAACAACTACAACATCGTACAAGATTAACAAGTCCTCCTTACACACCATCATATTGGTGACCAAACAGTAATCACTAATGATATAGGCGTCTAGCCTTTTTAGCATTCGTATCGTAATAATCTGATGCACACGGTCATATGTCACGACAGTTCTTACAACCTGAGCGGGGGCGTAGTCCAAAACGACGCATTATCTTTCCGCCAGGTAGGTCCTCGGACTCAGCAACAGACTCGCCGAGAGACTCCATGTGGATCTCTCTTCGACCGACCTGCTTGAATCCATAGCCCATGATGAGAGTGCGAGAGGGCCAGTTCTCTTCATAGACCTCACAATAGACTTCCTCTACTCCCGCCTCCAGAAAGAATTCAACAGCCTGCTGAATGAGCGCGGTGGCCACACCTTTACGACGGCGCGATGGAAGAACACCCAGACCGGTGATCTCACCATAGATTGGGTCCTTATCATATTCGACAAAGCAGGCAATGAACCCGACCAGAGTGCCCCACATCTCAGCAACAAAGATACCCTCGGTCTCAAGCTTCATTGCATCCTCTAATGTGATTGGACAGAAGGGGTCAGGCGCAGCAATAAAACAACGATTATAGAGTTCCACAAAGGCTGCCAGCTCGTCCTTGCGTAACTGGCGGACCTTCACATAGGTTGGCACAGACTTGTGTTCCCACCACTGACGCGCCAGCTCAAGTGCCTCTTTTGCATGAGCCTTCATCACAAGATAAGCGCGAGTCTTCCCTTGCCCTGGTCGAGCCGATCTTGCAGACGCCATTTGAACTCATACTGTATACAACAAGGTATGTTAACAATCTGTTGATTGCGTATCGGAGAGGCCACCACACCACTGTATCGATCATTACGCCAGATCGTCAATGGCATGGATCGTTGCTTCGACGCTCTTGGCAATAGCCTCTTTGAGTAACGGATGCTGTTCCCCGGTCAGTTCGGACTCGTCAGCCTGCTCGCCCTTTTGATCACCATGTAGATTCCCATCGACTGAGAGTATGGATGCGGCCGCTATCCCCTTGGTCGAGGCAAAGACGTAGAGAAGAGAGCTCTCCATCTCGATACATTTCACTCTCGCGCGGGTCCACAGGTCTAACTGATTGTTATCCGGTGCAGTATAATAGACATCACTGGTCCAGCATACACCTGAGTGCACTCTGTCAGAGGGGAGGATTTTACTAATGGATGAATAGAGTGCACTATACCAAGTCGTGGAGGCAACAGCAGGATATTCTAAGGGAGCATAATTGAGGCTGGTCCGCTCGTCTCGAATAGCACCAGTCGGAACGACCACATCGCCAGTCTTGACGGTCTCCTCGATACCACCACAGGAACCTAGCCTGAGAATCACTTTAGCACCAAGCCGTGCAAGCTCCTCGATACAGATGTGAGTCGTGGGGGTACCAATGCCAGTCCCCGAGATTGTGACAGGCACTCCGTGAGGCGTGTATGCCCGGTACGTGACAAACCCACGATATCGAGCGACCTCTTCGGGATCTCGCATCTTCCCGGCGATCACTGGGACTCTATCGGGATTCCCTGTGATGATCACGATATCCTCAACGTCACCTTCACCGACCCGGAGATGTGGTTGAATGCGTCGCTTCATTCTCATAACCTCTGATGAGACCTCGGTCATTGCATATATGGATTTGGTCATGGCGATTGCACACTTTGCAGATATTTGCATTTTGACCGGAGAGGACACTGGTCACAGAGAGGGCCTCGCCTGTGGCAGAGAAGAGCTACCAAGTCTATGATCCCCCAATACAGGAACGGACTCTGCTTTCGCCCCCCGAATCGCCGCATGAACTCCAGAGCGGACGTATCGTTGCTTCCAGTGAACGAGAGACCAAAGAAACGCTGTAACAGATGAACAACGTTTCCATCGACCATTGGAACTGGGCGATGAAATGCAAAGTTCAGGACGGCAGCCACACCGTAGGCACCAAGACCCGGCAACTGGACAAGATGTTCCGCGGTGTCAGGCACTACGCCCTCGAACTCGTTCAGGATCATCACTGCTGCATCATGTAGATGTTTGGCACGAGTGTTCTGGAGACCAAGCGTCTTGATCATATCGCCAATCAGTTCAATCTTTGCTCTCGCTAAGACCTCAACAGAGGGGAAGTGGGAAACGAGATCATCATAGACTCGTGAGACCGCAGTTGCAGTGGTACGCCGCAGGAGCATTTCAGCGATCAATACCTTGTAGGGATCATCAGTACGGCGCCAAGAGAACGAACGCCCAGACTTGGTATACCAGGAGATGATTCTCTGCCGGGCCCAGCTGATGAGAGACATAGGAATCTCAGTATCACCACTCATCGGTTCGCACTCCCGACTACGATAGGCTCTGCAACTGCGCCATGAGGTCTGTAACCGAAGTCACAACAACAACTCCGCTCATCTGGCGTAGCCGTTCGACATTTTCGACATCTATCTTACGGGTCTTGATGGTGAAACGAGTACCATCAGGAGCAACGGTCTCAACGGCTCCAAGTGTGTGATCAACAGGCAAGAGGAATACTGGAGTAGTGCCCTTTAGCGTCTGACCTACTGCATTGGTGAGAAGTGTGTCTTCGATACCATAAGCGATCTTTGCAGCAGAGTTGGCAGTGAGAGGGGCGATGACCAGTGCATCGTACTTGCCGATCTGAAGCGGTCCCGCAATGAAGGGAACGTTCGCGTTGACCTCAGTCTTGACGCGCTCAAATGCCGAGTTCAATCGCTCCCAGAGGTGATACCAGTGCAGTACCTGACTTCCCGCTTTAGACACGAAGACATCGATTCGCGCACCAGTGCTCTCGCGGAATCTCTCCATTGCGTCTATGGTTTCCGAGAGCAGGTCACCAGCGCCAGTTATTCCCCAAGCTATTTTCAAGAGAGTTCAGACCTCTATAGGAGTCGGTCTCAAAAATACTTGATGTGCGACAAAACAACCAAGTGGACGTGAGCTAATAAGACACATAGAGAGAGAGGTAAAGCCATGACAGAGTATACGGTGAGCCTTGGAGTCACAACAGGTATGAACGTGCGAGCCACAACATGGATCGCCGAGAATGCGGACAGAGTAGGTGCTCACAGTATCTGGATCGGAGAGGATGTTGGTCGCGGACAGGACATCATTGTCCTCACGACAGCGACCTTGACAAAGAGCAGGAATGTACGTGTTGGAACGGGGATTGTCCCCATAACGACTCATGGCCTTGTCGAACTCGCCAGAGCAACGGCAACACTCTATGACCTTGCACCAAAGAGATTCGTTTTCGGAATAGGAGTTGGAGGAATACAGGATCTTCAACGGAAAGGGATTCGCATCGAGCGCCCGGTCACACTCCTTCGTAAGGCCACCGAGTCACTTCGCCAGCTCTGGAACGGAGAGGAATCCTCCTTAGTGATGCCACCGATCAGACTGGAGAATGAACGGCTTGGGCGCAAGACTCCAGCCAAAATCCCCATCTTTTTTGGGGTCAGGGGACCGCAGATGTTACGTCTGGCGGGGGAGATCGCCGATGGAGTGATCCTGTCAGGCCCAAAGCAGTACCTTAAGTGGGCGATCAAGAGAGTTCAGAACAGTGCAAGAGAGATAGGCCGTGAACGCGACTCTGTAGAGATTGTCATCTGGAATCCGATCATTCTGATGACACAGAACGAAAATCAGGACCTTGCAAGAAAGATTGTGGCCATCATCTTGAGCGACACGCCAGATGATATCGTGAACCTGCTGAAGTTGGATACAGAGCGAGTCAATGCCATTAGGCAGGCTGTGAGAGAAAGCGGACCTGATAAAGGAGCGGATATTGTGGATCCGACCCTAGTTGACATGTTCTGTACGACTGGGGCCTCAGAAGAGGTGATAGCACAATTTGATGAGATGGCTCGGTGGGGTGCATCAGAGATAGTAGTAGGCCCACCGTTCACCGGAATGTGGAGAGGTACAGTCGAAGACTTGTTCTCAACAATCGCACGGAGTGAACGATCTTAGAAAGGAATGTAACGAGAGAGGTCAAGAGAGTGAGGCTCGACCGCCCAGCTGTCATTGGAGGAGCTGATGAATTGACCAATATTATCCATAGAACGGGAACCAGAGGGGCCAACGGCCATCAGAGGAGTGACACTGGTCACGCCCTCTTGTGCTGCAAGAGATTGAAAGATCTGATAGTATTCGACGTGGTGTTCGGCAGGAACCGAGAGCCAAAGGACAATACCTTTGTCGGAGAGATACGTGATCGAGGCGGGGAGAAGGGGAGTATATGAGAGGATCCGGTCACGCCAGTACTCGTTACAGACGATTTCAAAACAAAAGTTCGTGGAGAGGCCAATACCAGAGAACACAATCGTGGGAAGAATGACCCCGGCCTTACGTACACGCGCCAATGCAGAAGATACAACAGCATCATCCATCTGGAAACCCATTCGATGAAGGTGCTCGATCAAATATTTCTTAGTCATTCGAAGATTGACTCGTAACTGTGAGGCGACAATATAATCGAGTGGAGTCAGTCGTGAACCCGGCCCATTACACCAGAGGACATGCGGAGCAGCTATGCCCAGTTCAGAGGCATCATGTTCCGCAATGGATCTGAGTTCGAGGGGGAACCTCCATGAACCGTCTTTGTAGAGGGGCAGATTTGTATCACGGGCCATACCAATCTGACTATGAAGTTGGACTGTAGAGAAGATATGCCCTTTCAGATGGCCAATACTCTTGCGGAAGGTATGTATGCGATTCTGCCCTCCAGGAAAGAGAAACGTGGCATAGCCACTATTTGCCATTGTCGTCTTGAGAAGACCCTTTGTAAAGGGAAACTCGCCAAGACCATACTCGACTTCATCCCAGCTCACACCTTGTTGGAGCTTGAAGAACAAGATGAAGGAGTTGATCCCAAAAGCCGTAGTATCAAGAAGGCAGGAGAACCGTAAGAACTGGCGTTCTTGCAACCGCTTGATTGCACGTTGTACGGTGCGTGTGGTATAATTCAGATCACGTCCGGCCTTTGAGAGAGAAACTGTAGGATGTTGCGAGAAATAGAACAAGACTCGGGCATCTATCTCTGTCAGTGGGGCATCTACGTCCATAAAGACAAAGTTGATGGCGGATTGGATAGCGTCTGCAGTGGTCAGATTGTATTTGTGTAAGGTATGAATACTCTCAAGCAGTCTTTGTTTAATAGTTTCAGAGATAGGGAGCAACCGTACGTCTATAGGGTGCGCTCTGAACCAAGGGTGCTGACTCAGGCGTTTCATGATGCCATCCACTTCAGAGATGGTGAGAATACCATCACAGAGAGCAAGGTAGAGCCGCATAATTTGGATAAGGACCTGTCCTTTCGAGTCGTCAGTGACGGGCATTAGATTGTCATAAGGGGTTTCGAACCCAAGCTGTGTCATATCAGGGATATCCAAAGTCAATGACTCCTAGATTATGCGGTAGATGAGTCGAGCTCATTAGTATACCAAGGGGACGACTATATATAATAGGTCAAAACCTCTTCTAATGCTTTTCTCCTAGGCAAATCGCGCGTTTCAAAGATATTGATCTGAGAACTTGTATGAGAGAGAGGAAGAAGAGCTGAAGATAATTGAGGTACGGTAGCGGTCTGAGGTAGCCTCAAATCAAGAATGACAGAGTCATTACCTGACAAGATCCTACATTGCGGGAACATATTCCCTTGAGCATGAAACATACGATGAACTGAGGACGAATAAGGCAGATTGGTCAGGGACACTATGAATCGCCGCGTCAGACCAATATTACGAATATGAACATAAGGGCGAATGTATCCATCTCGAAGACGGGTCAGCCACCGCCGGATAGTCCGTATTGTAGGAGGGGAGATACTCATGTTCTCGAACAGGAGAGCTATTTCACTTGCAGTGACAAAGTAATCACTTGTCATCCGTGCCAAGATGATTAGATCTTCTCTAGAGAGGGAAGCACGAAACTGTTGTGCGTCCCCTTTTTCGGTCTGAGGAAGCACATCAGTATACCTGCTCACGGCATCAAAGACAGCCCCCAGACGAAAGGCGTGCTCGATAGTCCATGTCTGCCCATCAAACAATGCAAGGTTCAAATGAATTGTTTCGGACCGCAAGATGTCATAATGCACATCAAGAGAGTAAGGCCGCTTCCTGAAACGATTGAGATGTTGCAGAAATGACGACATGGATCTATTCGTCATGGTGGGAACTTCATGGTGCGCATAGTCAGAATCAAAATAAGGACTGAGCTGGATGAGTGCTTCAAAGTACACTCGAAAATCCCCAATCGATGACAAGACTGAATGTGCAATGGTATAGACATTTGGAAGCCCAGAAAGCCACCGGGAAAAATTCGAGAGAGCGGAGGTCATGGAGGCCGATCGTGCCCATCCAAAGATAACAGCCATGCCCATTCGCTGAAACTCTGGAAGCCCTTGAATACGAAAGTCGTATTCTGTTTTGAGAAACTTGATTGTATGATGAACTGCTGTACGAGTTATCCCCAATTCCCTTGCGTGTGAAGCAGGACGGAGATGGGGTCTAAGACAAATTTTTCGTAAGAAACGAAGGTGAGATGAGCGCATGATCAGAGAGCGACCAGTAGCGTTGGCGGTATCTTGCACAGGCGAATGCGAAAGATCCGTAGAGAACATAGAGAGATGTCTATCATGTGATGCATCATTGTCCCGATCATACCTCAACATAATATCTCCAGTCATTATCCATTTGCAGCGACAGGCACACCACCGTTCTTTGCCCCAATCTGGCAAGCCAGTCTAAAATCCAAAGACTGTCAGAATGTCCGATTGTTAAGTATTTTGTGGAGCAAGAAGCTTCGTTTATGGCCACTATTGGAAAAATAAAGAGAGAGTCCGGTAAAATCGTGATTTTGTGAAGAAATTTGTGGACGGTACGCGAATGCCCTCTTTAAGTACCGCGTGTAGTGAATATACTAGATTGGGGTTCAATCGATAATTGATACCCCAGCAACCGCACATGATGTATGATTCATGACTGAGATTCAGTATGATGAGAAGAACCAATGACCGGACAGTATAGCAGAGAGATCAAAGACGCACTTCATCTAATTGCTCAATGAAGACACGACAATGATTTGCAATAATGGGTGAATGATCAGTTGAATGCGAGTCCACACCATTAGTACGGTTGCGTAAGAATAGAACACGGAGGTAATAACATGGATCCAATAGATCAAGACCCTTGGCCATTCTAATCAAGATGATAATAATATTCAGTAAATTGGAGGAAATATAATTTGATAAAAAGTACAATAGCCAACACAATACAGACTATGCCATCCACCGAACAGGGACGCACGGTCGACCCGTTCACAGATCCGGAGATGGTACGACTTACCGCCATCAATCTCGAACTCGCTGTTAGGAACCTTATGCAGTCAAGCTGCATCCCGAACAGTATCGTATTGACGGCGGATTTGGTGACTCACCAGCTTGTGGCAGTCCCAACCTCAAATGGGGACGTACGAGTGGTTGTGCTCACCAACTAGTATCAGGAGACTGGAAGACCTCCATATTGTAAGAGAGATGTCGGGAGGTCTCTTCCAGCCACATCCTGAATTTTGTTCCGTGTTGGGCTATCATTTTAATTAGGAGCAGGCAATGATATGCAAGATGACTCTGAGCAATCAACAAAAGATGCAAAAGCAGGTTTGACTATAGAAATTGTTGCCCCGGATATATCAAGATCAACTGGGAAGGAACCGGGGGCGAGGGATATTGTAATGGAGGACATCGGAGTATCTGCTGCGCTCGCAGCGATTTTCTCATGGAAGAATTACAGAGTATATTTGGCCACTGCATGGATCTTCTCTGCTGCGAGCATAATCAATTTATTTTTTACCCTCTATGTCCGGGCGATTGGATGGGACTATACAACAATAGGAATGGTAATAGCTGCAAGCACAAGTGTATCAATTCTGATGCGAATAGCAGGAGGCTATATTGGGGACACTGTTGATCGGAAAAAGTTGGCCGTATTTTCAATGGCGCTAGGTGCCATGTACTTTCTTATTCTAGGACTGTTCACAGAATTATGGGCCATAGTCATAGCACTCTTTGTATATGCGTCAATTGATATTGCAAAGGGCGGTTCTTCTGCATACATCCTGGATAATATTCCAAGAGAACATAGTGGTCTCGGACTGTCATTGTTCACTGCGGGGCGGGTGTTAGGAGTAGTGACCCTGATCTGCGTGAATCTCCTATTGCCGTTCTATGGATTCCCAGCCACATTTAGGCTCCTTGCAATTATTGGCGGCTTATCACTTGTCTTTAGTACAGGTCTGCGGACTGCGTTTCTTGACCCGTGCCCACCGACAAGAAATAGACGCACTGAGCGACTATGGAAAGATTTCCTATTGGAGAACGGAAGAACCATACGAACACTGTTGAAATTACTTCCCGGTGCAATCATCATCATTACCCTTGACGCCTTCAGCGATTCGCTGTTTAACTTCGGAGCATTGCTCTACGCGAACGAGTACCTTGGTATCTCAATCAACAGCATTAGTATCATGCTGGCAACGGTACTTCTGATATCAGTACCTTTACTACTTAAGATAGGACGGCTCTCGGACAGATGGGGGATCAGAAAGTCGGCGCTCGTCATCTATAGTGTGATGCCTCTCTGCATGGGGTTATTGGTCATTGCCCCACAATATCCAATTTGGGCACCGCAGTCATGGATCGATTCAGCAAATGCATTTATCGATGGACTCGGAGTTATATACACGACCGTGTTTTTGGCAATCGTACTAAAACGGATCAATGACGGACTATGGTGGCTCATCGTGACCATACTGATCCAGAAGAATCTGCCTCACAAAGATACTGCTAAGTTTTTGGCTGCGTTCTGGTATATTGTCTATATTTTCATGTCCCTAGGTCCACTTTTGGGGGGGTATATCTTCACGTATCTCAACCAACCAATACTATTCCTCGTCACCTTCATCATCAACATCACAATTCTCGTTGTGATATATACAAGAGGCCTCATCAACGAAAAGAACATGACACAAGAGATACAACAAGACTCATGAAGTGATCAGTACTGCTTCAGTATTGAGGAATTCAATGTGGAGAAACAAGAGCGAGCACTTGCCATTCTCAAAAGGCTTGAGGAGATGTATCCGGATGCACCACAGACATACCTTGACTTTTCATCCCCCTTTGAACTGACAATTGCAACGATTCTCTCTGCACATACGACAGACCGAAGTGTCAATTCAGTGACGCCACAATTATTCAAGAGGTTCTCAAGTCCACAGGCTCTTGCATCAGCACCACTTGACGAGATAAAAGAAATCATCAGACCGGTCGGAGCATATAACCGGAAAGCGGTATACATTCAGGAAACCGCCAGAGGAATCGTCGAACGGTTTGGAGGAGTGGTTCCCTCCTCACTAGAGGAGTTAGTCACGCTCAAAGGAATATCACGCAAGACTGCAAATGTCATTCTGTCCACCGCCTTTGGAATTGACGAGGGAGTGGTGGTCGATACACATATTCGACGCGTGACAAATAGGTTAGGCCTAAGTGAGGAGGAAACCCCGAAAAAAATCGAACGCGATCTAATGACGCTCCTGCCTCAGGATAGATGGCGCGATTATGCGAGATTGATCAGTGCTCACGGTCGGCGTACATGCGTGGCAAGATCACCAAAGTGCGCAGAGTGCGGCATCAGTGAACTATGCCCCAGCCGACAAGTGTGACCAACAGCGAAAGCAGATAAAAGGAAGACAACTCTCATTATAGAATGGAGATTCGACCCAAATAACAACGACTCAAAGATAATGCGATAGTAATACTGGTTGAATGCCTATGGAGAAGTCAACATTGAAGATTGGCATGGTCAGCAAGTTTCACGCAGCGGATGGGCTGTGCATACGAGCGATCTATGAGATGATTGGCCTGAGAAAGAGAGGACATAAGATTCACGCATTCACACAGTCCAAAAAGGGGGTACCGCTCGCGTCGACGCATATCCACCGATTCCCCGCGGTACAGATAAACCCGCATGTATCATGGGATGCCCCAGATGTTCCCAAGCTAATCGCAAAAGAGAGTAGACGCCTCGGATTAGAAGTCATCCATGTGCATACAAATTCTGGAACAACTGAGATTATGCTCCCATTATTTAAAAAAAACCTGCCACCTTTGATAACAACCTTTCATCTCGCATATGCTGATGGATCGACACTACAGAGAGTCATGTTTGACATGGGATGGAAGTTTTCAATGGCATACATAAAACGATACGACCATGTCATCTTAGTGGACCCCTCTCAAAAGGAATGGGCATTACAGTACGGAGTACCGGAGGATAAGATATCGGTCATCCGCAATGGAGTTGATATCGATCTTTTTAGTCCAGCTCCGACCCAACAGGAGGACGATTATATTGACTTTGTGTTTGTTGGTCGACTTAGCCCAGATAAGGGAGTAGATATCCTTCTTGACGCATTCAAAAAGTACCACAAAGAGAACAAGAAAACAAGACTTGTTCTAGTAGGGGATGGCATCCTTAAACATTCACTTGACAATTATGGAGATAGAAGGACGATTCATTGGGTGGGTATCGTCCCCCATAGTCAGATTCCATCAATCTTACGGAGGGCTGATGCCTTTGTCATACCTCAGAACATCGGGGGGTTGGGCATGAGCGTTCTTGAAGCCATGTCATGTGGCCTACCAGTCATTACAACAGCCATAGGGGAAACAAAGCGACTCGTTAATACAGACGCAGGGATATTAGTCGAACCAAACAATGTGGACGCTGTAGTAGATGCCATGCGACAGGTCTCCGAGGATGAAAACGGACGGCATAAGATCGGGAAAGAGGCAAGAAAAAGAATTAAGAAATACTACTCGTGGAACGCTCAGATCGCAATGGTAGAAGATGTATACAAGAGAGTATTAGACTCATATGCATAGTGACACTGAAAAGGAGAACGAGTCAAAAAAATAATGTGTGGTCATAATCGAGGCCACATATATTCCCGAGAGGTACATAACATGCTTGACATTCGATTCATTAGAGAGAATTCAGAACTGATCCTAGAAAATTTAGAGCGTCGTAGAGATAAAGAGATGATACTCCAGTTCGAGAGGTTGCTAGAGCTTGATGCGATTATTCGTGAAAAGAAGAGAAAGATACAAGAACTCAGAACGGAACGCAATCGACTCTCTCGGGAAGTTGGAAAGCTGAAAAAGACAGGAGGCGACCCAACCGAGATTATGGCAAAGGTGGGCACCGTTAATGTGGACATCAAGACTGTTGAAGAGGAAACCAACGCGCTAGAGAGCGAGATGCACGCAATACAGATGCGTATTCCTAATATGCTCCATGAGAGCGTACCCTATGGAGTTGACGAGGAGGACAACGAGGTTGTCCGAGAATGGGGTGGCCGTCCTAAGTTCGAGTTCGAGATCGCAAGTCAAGTGGATCTCATTGAAGACCTTGATCTGGCCGACGTTACGAGAGCCGCTAAGATTGCGGGGGCCCGGTTTTATTTCCTGAAAAATGAACTAGTGATGCTTGACTTGGCAATGCAGCTGCTGGCTCTTGAGATGCTTGCCAAGAGAGGGTTCACACCCATTTACCCCCCATTTATGATGCGTAGGGAGCCCTATGAGGGAGTCACGGATCTGGCCGACTTTGAGAACGTGATGTACAAGATAGAGGATGAGGACCTCTATCTCATAGCCACTGCAGAACATCCTATGGCGGCTATGCACATGGGAGAAATCTTTGAACCCACTGACCTCCCCATCAAAATGGCCGGGATAAGCGCCTGCTTTAGAAAGGAGGCTGGGACTCACGGAAAGGACACAAAAGGCATCTTTCGTGTGCATCAGTTCAATAAGGTCGAACAGTTTGTCTATAGTCATCCCGATGAGTCTTGGAAGATCCACGAGGAACTCATCAAGAACGCAGAGGCCTTCTTCCAAAAGATCAAGATTCCGTATCGTGTTGTGAATATTTGCACAGGGGATATTGGTACAGTTGCTGCAAAGAAGTATGATCTGGAGGTATGGATGCCCGGTCAGCAAAAATACAGAGAGGCAGTATCTTGTAGCAATTGTACATCATATCAGGCAACACGGCTCGGGATAAAGTACCGTGTCAAGAAGGGCGGAACCGAAAAAGCATGGATTCATACCCTCAATAGTACCATGATGGCCAATCCACGTGCAATTGTGGCAATACTGGAGAATTATCAACGCGAAGACGGAAGTGTTGCCATTCCAAGGGCACTACATAAGTATCTGCCCTCAGAAATGCGAGAGATTATGCCAAGAACCAAGAAAGCGTCGTAATAGAGGATGTGCATAGTCCGCAACAACCACATACATCTGACGTGCACGTGAATCAGCAGATTAAAAAATTGGTGAGGCAAACATCTCGCTCATAATGTGAGGTCGGTCGGATGCCAAACAAAATAGTATTTGATGAACCTTTGGTACGATTTGATATCACAAAGGCAAGATTTCCACCCATATGTCCCGTGTGTGGCGCGAGAGCAACCAAGACCGTTCAGATGGTGGTGAACCCTTCCAGTATGGATCGACTAGATGGATACGATCGGCTCTTTGCGCGATCAATAATGAAGAGATCATCGGCACCATCAAATCGAAGGTTTCTGATGATACCCGTATGCGAAGATCACTATTATTCCTCAGATGATATGTGCAGACTGAGGACGCTCTGTATCATTGGCACAAGTCTGGCATTCGGTATAACATGGATGGCGTACTTCAAGATCGGGAACGCCATCATATTTCATCAAGAAACCCCTTTGTGGGCACTACTCACCTTTGCAGGGTTCATCGCATCAATCATCCTCTCAGCCATCGCATTCAGACCCAGTAAATTAGAACGGTCGGTCAAGATCATCGGCTTTGACCCATCTCTTGCAAGTGTGATTGTGGACTTCAAGAGTCCAGAGTACCGCGATCTATTCATATCTGAGAATCCAATGAATGCGACACTCGTGAAGTGGATCGTCAAAGGCCGTGCCTAAAGAGAGTGGGCTCGATAGTGAGCCCATACACAAGATAGGCTATTCGACCTCGAGATGCTTTTCGCTCTTCCAGAGCCCGTGAATGTTGCAATAGGAGGTCGCCATTAGGGTTCCGGGCTTGGTGGTCCGAAAGGCAAAGGAGGTCAAGGGCTCGGAATAGAGTGGACCAGTGTTTGGTCCTTCTGCGGACTCGCCATGCGTATCGAAAGAGATGTATCCGACTTCTAGGGGGAACTTGGCACCATCAGGCCAGAAGAACAGATCAATCCATTTAATGTGATGCTCGGTCTTGTTCGGATGGGGAATCTCCTTTCCAACTGAAACCTCTACCTTGACAAGATCTCCAGCCTTGACTTTGTCAGGCGCATCGATCACAGGCACATGCTTTTCACTCTTCCAATCAGCTGTCTGAAGCCATGTCTTATCAGCCATACTATCAACCTCTGCGTTCTCGTTGGGCCGTTTGGAAAATCAGACCCAATGTTAGAATATTCACGACTATATGCTAAAAGACTTCGCATAGACACAAATGCTCAAGAACCAGTTAAGAGCCTGCGACCTCGCTCTGTCAGGGCGTAGTATACACGGGGACGGCCTTGATAGGTATGATCAATACGTGACTGGACGACAAGCCCAGCAGTCTTGAGTTCCACGAGGTGTTGATAGACGCTTGGGATCTTAACGTGAATATCATATAGTTCGGCCAACCGTTTCCAGACCTCATACCCGTAAGCCTCCCCCACTGCAAGAATCTCTAATATGCGATGCTTCGTTCGCCCGATGGATCCAGTGAATTTACGGCCCTCCATGTTACTAAGCAGTCGCTCAAGACCAACATGACCTCTCACCAAATCACGAGCGACCTCAGGGGACTTGAGACCCATTCCTGTGATGATACACACCACTGACTCAGAGGGGTCTATAACACCAGTCTCTACTAACTGATTAAGAACCGCAATGACTGTCGCCGATGCGGGCTCGACAAAGACCCCCTCAAGATGAGCGAGTCGTCGTACTGCATCAAGAAGTGCAGAGTCACTGACAGAGAGAGCAAGTCCACCTGATGCTCTAATCGCACGCAACGCAGTCAGTCCACAACGTGGTCGTCGTATCCCGATGTCACGTGCAATACCTGAAGACTCAGGCCATGCAACAATCTCATCCAGATTTGAGTCGTACGAGGCGACTATGGGAGCACAACTGTTACTCTGTACCCCGATTAGACGCGGAAGGTCTCCCTTCACCATACCAATCGCATGAAGTTCTGAGATTCCTTTCCATATCTGAGTGAGATGCCCACCACTTCCCATGGGAACAATGATCCAGTCTGGAAAGTGCCACCCAAGCTGTTCAATGACTTCAAAGATAGTAGTCTTGAGCCCTTCTAGGAAAAAGGGATTAGTTGAAACCACTGTGTGACATGAGCGCGCGATTCGGCGGAGTTCGTGCTCGATTTCTTCATGCTGGCGCACAATCTTTACGTCAGCACCATAAGCGACAACCTGATAGAACTTTCCCATGTCTACAGCATCGCTACGCGCCATGATGACCTTTGAGTCCAAGCCTGCACGTGCAGCATAAGCGACCAGAGACACACCAATATTGCCTACTGAACCACAGCAGACACGATGATATCCACGTTCAAGAGCCATAGACAGCTCTACAGCCATCCCACGATCAATAAAGGAACCAGTGGGATTACGGGTTTCATCTTTGAGAAACAGCTGCTTCAGGCCAGTATCGGATGAGAGCCGATTACATCGGTGAAGGTATGTCCCCCCTTCGCCCAGAGAGACCATATTCTCAGACTTGCTGACCGGAAGGAGTTCCTTGAAGCGCCATATCCCAAAGGGGCGATCTTGGAGGACCGTATGGGTCAATGCCATACCCACGTGGTCCAGGTCGTATTCCACTTGAAGAACACCGCCACAGTGAGGGCAAGTCGTGCTATGAACTGACGCGGAGATACGACGACCGCATCTTGTGCAAGTGAGGCCAGTCATTAGTGTCATTGAATCTCGGTCTTATATATAGGCTCAATCTTATATATGCACTCTGGATAGCACAATATGTTCATTCACCCATAAGATGACAGTGGTGTGAGATATGTCAGAGAAGATCAATGATTTCAGGACGACTGTTGGGTTAGTGGTCTTGGCGATCATGACAAGCCTAACAACGGTAGTCACCATCCTCATAGTAATCCCATTCCCCACCAGTACAGGATATCTCAACTTTGGAGATGTCATGGTGATGATTAGTGGATTCATATTAGGACCTGCAGGAGGTTTCATCGCCGGAGGAGTCGGATCAATGATGGGTGATGTCACTCTGGGGTACATTCATTTTGCGCCCATCACGCTCATGGTCAAGGGTACCGAGGGATTTCTTGTAGGACTGTTTGCCCGTAAGGCAAAAGATGCCTCATTGCATGTAGAGGATATTATTGGGATCATCCTCGGAGCAATAGCAATGTTGGCGGGGTACTATCTGGCCGAGGCTATCATGTTTGGGGCCCCAGCAGCATTCGCAGAACTCGTGTTTCTGAATAGCATCCAAGTCACTGTAGGGGGAATCCTGACTGCTGTTGTTGGCCCAAAGATCCGAGGCTTTACAACAACACTCGATGAGAATCAGTCCTCCGAGAGTCTTCCGACTTTAGAAGACGAACTCACAGCAGTATAGACTATTCCTTCCGAGAGGTTGTGAACAGTTCCGGCTCATCTGCCGGACTGTTTATTTAGGCGGAATCTTATGGTCTCGTAGCCCTACTCTTAGGAAGGTAGGAAAATGAGTGATAGAGACAGACTGAAGATTCATCCTGATAGACTTGAAGAGATTAATGACTTTCTTGTAGGGGAGGATAATCCCCTTATCAGTGACCTCTTGGCAGTCATTGACAAGTATGGTGGTGTAGATGAGATCAATCGTCGCGCCAGAGAAGCAAGAGAGCTTGACAATTTGATGAGCATACTTGAGGCGAAAAAGTCACGGTATGTAGACGATCTGACTTGGCTACAGGAACAGCGTGACAATGAAGCATTCATCACCATCGACGAATACCGTAGAAAGATACTCGGTGATAAAGTAGACTCGATGACGTTCGATGACAGCTATGCAATCACACTCGAGATCAGTGCTTGTCAGTACTTTCCATGGCTGATCGAAGAGGCCAAGGTCGCAATTGAAAAGCAGGAACTCATGCCGGGGCGACTCATCAGAGTTCGAAAGATGAAAGAGCAAGAGGCGGACAATGATATCATAGCTTTTGCAGCAGCAATGCAGATCACAGGGTCGTCATACGTGGAGACCCTCGATACAAAGGGCACAGCACCAGGACCAGATGGCCTACCAGTCAACGTTCATCTTGGAGGCCCTGAAACGATCACAGGTTATTTTGGAGGGGTTGGCCAACCCAATGATTTTGCATTAAAGTGGATAGAGGAGTATCTCTATTATTATACAAAGTACGGCGTGAAACAGGTCCTGAATATTAACCCCGGGACGGTACTGATAGGATACATGATGCACAAACTTGGAATCGATATGGAGTTCAAGATCAGTGTGTACATGGGCAATGACAATCCATACGCATGCCTGTGGACACTGATGACAGCAAAGCTGTTCAGTCGCCCTGATGGAACAACCCCACTGATAGGCTTCAATCTCAGTAACTCTGTTGACAACAAGACAATCGAAATGGCGGCATATATCCGCAAGAGTTTCGGTTTCGAAGATGTTGTCAGAATCGAGCATCACATCACTGAGACCTACAAGAGTATCGTCCGTCAACCGTATGATAGGCTTCCAGAACTACTAGAGCTTGCAGACCATGTCAAGAACATCAGTGCAAAACATGAAGGCGCAGTCCCAGAGATCGATGCCAAACGGGAACACCCCAGCGACATCCTTGAGTATTTCTTGCCAATCGAGGACATCATTGCTCAAGGCCTGATGCCCAAGCTACAGATCAACTATCTTGACAAACATGATTCACTGAATCGAACTGCAAGAGAACTCACTAAACGTGGTCTGACGTTTCTTGCAGCACCATTACTACACAAATAGAGAATAATAGAGAGGGGAAAAAGGCCCCTCTCCTATTTTTATATATATGACTTTACATGTCAGGCTGAACGAGAGCGTCATATAGCTTCTCAAGACGATCCTTATGAGATAATTCCTCTCGCGCCAACATCTCAAAGACAGCCTTGTGACCAGAGTGCGAGGTCATCTCTGAGAGAATCCTGTAGAATTCATGAGCGTTATCTTCACGTTTGATAGCGACGACAAGAACGTCTTGAGGGGATGAGTCCGTATTGAGCGGAACATCTGCAAGATAGTCACGGAGCTTTTTCATTTCCAGTTCATCAATGGATACTTCGAAAGTGGAGCTGACACCATCCTTGAGAGCCGCCTCCAGTTTCTGCTTGTGGGACTCTTCCTGCTTCGCAAGCTCGTGGAGCAGTTTTGCAGAGGACTTGAGCTCTGCATCCTGAGCTGCATTGGTATAGAATTCGTATGCTTCTACTTCCCGCTCGATGGCGAGAGTGATCAATTGCTCGAAAGCATTCTGAACATTGTTCATAATTGTTCCCTCAGTAACCATAGTGGTCAACTTGTTAATAAGATGGCGATATGAACACGGCCATTAGGCTTATCACAATAGAAGACTAGATAGGTTGCGTATTAATTCTCGTAGTTGGTGATTGTTATGAAATTGTGGAGTAATGATTTTGAGAATGGATCACCGATTCCTGACAGATGTGCGTATCGTCGAGAGAACAAGAGTCCGCATCTGGCGTGGGACGAGGCCCCTATGGAAACTAAGAGCTTTGCACTCATCTGTAATGATCCAGATGCACCTGTTGGTGACTGGATCCACTGGTTAGTACATAGCATTCCTGCTGACGCAAGAGAGATCCCTACAGGAGGCCCCGTGAGCGGGATAGAGATCACGAATGATTTTGGAACATCTGGATGGGGAGGCCCGGCCCCACCATCAGGAACACACCGGTACTTTTTCACACTCTATGCACTTGATGTGCCAAGTTTAGAAGGCGCCACAAAATCCAATTTCAAGAACCTATGCGAGACTCACAAGATAGCCACTGCACAAATCATGGGGACCTATTCAAAAAGATAAAGAGGGGTATCGCTCTCGCCACTTCCAATACGATTAAAACGAGATATATTAACTATGTTGAATTAGGAATGATAATGATGACAGCCCCACCATTAATGGAGATCATTGGTCTAAGAGTAGAAGTCAAAGGTATGCCAATTCTACGAGGTGTTGACCTCAGCTTCGAACAAGGAAAAGTCTATGCGATCCTTGGGCCAAATGCCTCTGGAAAGTCAACATTGGCAAAGGCAATCATGGGACTTCCAGAGTATGAGATAAAGGGGGGCGATATTCGATTTGGAGGCCAATCGATACTCGACAAGACTATCACAGAACGGGCACAACTCGGAATCGCCTATGCGTTTCAGGCACCGCCCACAATATCGGGTGTGACACTTGAGGACTTTATCTGTCGCATATGCCCAGAGTATGTAAGTAGAACCCCTGACGGCCATCTAATGGCCGAATCCTGCCCCTGCAGGAAAGATCTCTATGGGGATTTCGATAGGTTAGGAATTAGCAATCTGGCCAGTCGAGATCTCAATGATGGGTTTTCGGGTGGTGAGATGAAACGAAGCGAGCTCTTTCAGGTCCTCTCGATGCGACCCAAGATCATGTTTCTTGATGAACCCGATAGTGGCCTTGACTACGACTCGCTCAAGATCGTTGGGCGCGAGCTGAAGGCAATAAAAGATGAGAAAAAGAGTACTATGGTGATTATTAGTCATCACAGATACATACTCGAGTTTCTAGAGGTCGATCAGGTCTATATCCTTCAGCAAGGGCGTCTCGCATATACAGGAGATATGAGCATCATACCTCAACTTGAGGAAAAGGGGTATGAACAGTTCTTAGAACAGATTCCCGCATAAGGAGGCCGATGAATGACTGACATAAAGGACCTAAAAAAGAGAGCAGAGAGAGCACTTGGAAGAACCTCGGCCTATGGTGATGATATTGACCTCTCGGAGTTCACGTTTTCAGATACCGAGCCGAGATCGATAGGCGTAGATGGAATTCCTGAAGAGGACCGGTCTCTTGCAGAGGAAGTGGGATTTGATACGTCACAGAGGCAAGTGTCCGGATCATATATGCAATTTGATAATGAGAGCATCCTTGCAGATGTACTCATCAAGCAGGAGGGACTGGAGGTCATTCCAACCCATGAGGCCCTTAAGAAATACGATTGGGCGTGGGACTATCTATGGAATGCGGTTCCTGTTGATGCGGACAAGTACACTGCAATTAGCGAGTTGCAGCAGTATGATGGCTATTTCATAAGAGCCATGGAAGGCGCCATAATCGAGATGCCGGTACAGACCTGCCTTGTCATTAAGAAGGGGCATTCAGTTCAGAATGTACACAATATCGTCATAGCAGAACCTGATTCGGAGCTTCATATTATCACAGGATGTGCAACCCCAAGTGACTTGGAACGCTCGTTGCATCTTGGGGTCTCAGAGTTCTATGTAAAGAAGAATGCAAAACTGACATTCACCATGGTTCACAAATGGAACGAGTCTGTAGATGTGCGGCCACGTTCAGGTACGATAGTTGAGGAGAATGGCGTCTTCATCTCCAGCTACGCAATCCTGAGCCCTGCACGTACACTCCAGACCTATCCAAAGGTCAGACTCGTTGGCCGTAATGCGCGGGCGGATCTCTATTCTGTGGTCTATGGCACCAAAGACTCAAAGTATGACGTTGGTGGTGCACTCATTCTTGAGGCACCTGGCACAGGAGGCAAAGTAGTATCACGTTCCATCGCCACAGAACATTCCGAAATCATTGCCAGAGGCGAGTTGGTAGGGAAAGTGAATAGAGTACGGGCCAGACTGGAGTGTAATGGACTGCTTCTTAGCGAGAATGCACGAATTGGCGCGGTCCCTATGCTTGATGCCGTTGCAGAGGGCGTTGAACTCAGCCATGAGGCGACAGTAGGGAAGGTGGGTGCCGATCAGTTGAACTATCTAATGGCACGAGGACTGACCGAAGAAGAGGCAACCTCGCTCATCGTCAGAGGATTTATGCATTTGAAGGCACCAGATCTACCAGCACCTCTGCAGAAAGCGATAGATGATGCAGTGAAAATGACCCTTGAAAAGGGACTGTGACGGAGTTAGACACGACTATAAGATAGTTCATATCATTCATCGGCAGATGACGACTATTCCAATAGGTGCATTTATTGGGAGTATAGTTTTGACTATCAGTGAAGTCCCCCTCAACATATGGAGTGTCATCAAGAGAAATGACATCTATCCAAGATATCCAGGCCCAATCAATTAATGCAATCCGCTTTCTCTCGGCGGATGCAATTCAGACTGCGAACTCCGGACACCCCGGCATATGCATGGGAGCAGCAGCCCTGACGTATGCACTCTGGACCAGACATCTACGGTTCAATCCACACGATCCCGGCTGGCCAGATCGAGACCGCTTTGTCCTATCTGGTGGCCACGGTTCAATGTTGCTGTATGCCATGCTCCACCTGACGGGATATGATATCAGTCTCGACCAGATCAAAAGGTTCAGGCAATGGGGAAGTATCACTCCCGGCCATCCGGAATACAAACACACACCAGGGGTCGAGGTGACTACTGGTCCTCTCGGACAGGGGGTGGGCAATGCAGTGGGCATGGCAATTGCTGAGGCACATCTTGCGGCCATATTTAATCGGCCAGGCCATTCAGTCATCGATCATTACACCTATGCGCTTGTGACAGATGGAGATCTGATGGAGGGAATATCATCAGAGGCTGCGTCGATAGCAGGCCACCTGAAACTTGGTAAGCTCATTTTTCTCTATGATGACAACAACATCTCTATTGATGGCACAACGGACCTCACATTCACCGAGAATGTGGGCGCCCGATTCGAGTCATTTGGGTGGCATGTCCAGACGATCACTAATGGGAATGATGTTAATGCTGTGGATGAGGCGATCACAAAAGCAAAGACCGACCCGAGACCATCCATCATTATCTGTAAGACCCACATAGGCTACGGTCTTCCGACAAAACAAGACTCGGCGGAATCACATGGTGCTCCTCCGGGAGAGGAAGAGTTGAGCGGAGCCAAGAAGAAGCTTGGCTGGCCCGATAAGATGTTCTATGTTCCGGAAGAGGTCTACGAACATTTCAGGGAGGCTATCCCACGGGGCGAGACCCTGAAACATCAATGGGAGAAACGATTCGCAAAATATGAAGACAAATACCCCGACCTTGCTAGGGAGCTCAAGAGGCGTCTAGAAGGAAAGTTGCCAGAGGGATGGGAGGAGAAGATTCCCTCATTTGAGGCCTCAGAAAAGGGGACTGCAACACGCAATGCGTCAGGCAAGGTGATCAATGCAATAGCATCAGTCGTCACGGAATTAGTAGGAGGCTCTGCGGATCTCACGCCGTCAAACAAGACCGCGATCGCAAGTAGTAGACCTCTTAGTCCAGATAGCCTTGATGGCAGGAACATACATTATGGAGTGAGAGAACACTCTATGGGAGCGATCGTCAACGGTATGGCTGTACATGGAGGGATAATCCCATTCAGTGGGACATTCTTTATCTTCTCCGACTACATGAGACCTCCAATTCGATTATCGGCCATGTCACGCTATCCAAGTATTTGGGTCTTCAGTCATGATAGTATTGGACTTGGAGAAGATGGCCCCACCCATCAACCAATCGAACAACTTGCAACTCTACGGGCAATTCCGGGTCTCTGCGTCATCAGACCTGCTGACGCTAACGAGGTTGCAGAGGCATGGAGGATTGCGATTCGCAATCGGGATGGCCCTACTGTCTTAGTGTTCACCAGACAGAAGGTTCCAATTCTTGACAGATCACGATATGCCCCCGCAGAAGGTGTCAAGAGGGGCGCATACGTATTGGCCGATATCGGCGACGGCGATCCTGAGATTATCCTCATAGCATCGGGGTCAGAAGTACACCTCATTACAGAGGCCGCGGATGTCCTAGCCTCAGAGGGAACAACTGTCAGAGTTGTCTCATTCCCAAGTTGGGAGCTGTTCAAAAAACAACCAAGAGAGTATCAAGACACAGTACTTCCGCCGAAGGCCAAAAAACGCCTTGCAGTGGAGGCGGGAGTTTCAATGGGATGGGAACAATGGATTGGCCCAGAAGGACGTATGATCTCAATCGAGGAGTTTGGGAAGTCGGCACCATATCAAGTCCTCTTTGAGAAGTTTGGTTTCACGGTAGACAATGTCCTCACTCATGCACGAGAACTCCTTGGGCAGTAAGTGAATCATACAGAAATACAGGATTCGCTCCTCACCTATGCAGCAAGAGAACTGGAACACGGCACGGCCAAGTGATAAGATAAGAGAGCAAGTTTCAGGCACTCTACTTGATCCTGATACGGTATGGTAGAGTCAACAGAAGTAAGATCACATCAATCATGAGCCTTTGATATTTTTTTCCTCTTATTGTGGCCACAACGCTGATAAAGGGTATGCAAACGATATGCATATCGAAACATAACGTGTGGTCATGATGAGGACCGAGAAAAGAATGATCATCACAGTAGCAGTGATTGCAATAATGATTGGCTCTGTGGGAGTCTATTTTTACATCGTACAGATGGGCCAAAAGGAGCCCTTGACGATATCAACGACTACAAGCCTCTATGACACAGGACTTCTTGATGCCTTGAAGGCTGCCTATGAGGAAAAGCATCCAAATGTCGTACTCGCGTTTATTGCAGCAGGAACGGGAATCGCCTTGGAACAGGCAAAAAAGGGTGATGCGGACATGATCCTTGTACATGCACCGTCCTTAGAACAGGAGTTCATGGAGGAGGGCTATGGGGTCAATCGAAAAGTCTTCGCATACAATTTCTTCGTGGTAGTTGGTCCAAAGTCGGACCCGGCCCAGATCAATAAGAGCTCACCAATCACAGCCTTACAGAAGATCTATGCATACGGACATGCCCATAATACAAGCCTATGGGTGAGTAGGGATGACAATTCGGGAACGAATACAAAGGAGAAGGCACTCTGGGCGGCAGCGGGATTCAACTACACAATCATTCACGATGAGCCATGGTTCGTCTCATCTGGTACTGGAATGGGAACTACACTCAATATAGCTAATGAGCGGAACCTCTACACACTATCGGACATAGGGACATTCCTGAAATACAGAGCTGATGGTCTTATCGACTTGCAAAACCTTATCCAAGATGACAAGACGCTCCTCAATGTCTACAGTGCAATGGCAGTCAACAAGACGATCATAGCTCATGCCAAAATAGACATCGCAATGGAATTCATCAAGTACTTGGTGAGTGACGAGGGGCAGGAACTTATTGGAGGCTATGGTAATGAGACCTTTGACACACCACTGTTCTATCCCGCAGTCAAAGTGATCAAGACTCATTCGCCCACAGATATAGCAAATTGGATCGAGGACTATGCGTTCTTTGATGTAGGAGGCACACGTTACGAGTGCCCACCGAAATGGCGATATGGGGACTATGGAGTGTATCCGTAAGAACTGGAGGAACTCAATAGTTGACGGTCGAAGAAGAGATAGTGGCGATCACACTGAGGTCTCTGACCGTGTCAGGTCTGGCCGCACTCCTTGCGACAGCGGTTGGACTGCCGCTGGGTCTCTTCATCGGCCTGAGATATTTTCGGGGGCGGGATCAGATCATGGGGGTCATTCGAGGGCTAATGAGCGTGCCAACAGTTGCACTAGGCCTGCTTCTCTATCTTGTCTTTTCAAGAAGCGGGCCACTGGGGTTTCTTCAATTACTCTATACACCGATGGCTTTGATCATTGGGCAGGCCGTGCTCGTGACCCCGATCATGATCAGCATTACGGCTGAGACCGTGGAGAACGTATCACCATCAATTAGAGAACTCGCACTGACATTGGGAGCCACCGAGAGAGGTGCTGCTGCCTCGGTCTTTCGAGAGTCATTAGGTGGAGTCGTTCTTGCCATCTCTGCAAGCTTTAGCCGGGCGATCTCCGAACTTGGTGTCGCCCTCATGGTTGGGGGGAACCTCCAAGGATTGACAAGAGTCCTGACAACCTCAATAGCACTTGAGACCACCAGAGGAGAGATTCTACTGGGGATAGGCCTGACTGCGATACTCCTCATATTGATGGTCACATTCAATATGCTGTTGAATGCCGCAGAGAAGAGGGTGAGGTGGTGGCTCTGGCAATAGTAGAGATCAGAGAGGTGACTGTTCAGTTCGACAATACAAAAGTGCTCGACTCGGTCAGTCTCGAACTGAATCGTGGAGAGGCCCTTGCGCTAATAGGACCGAATGGCGCAGGGAAGACCACACTTCTAAAGGTCTTAGGGGGCCTGCTCACCCCTACAACAGGGGAGGTATTGTTCAAAGGGAGGCAGGTAAGAGAGGAGACCGTGGATGATCTGCGACGCCATGCCACAATGGTGTTTCAGAAACCAGTTCTCTTTGGTACAACGGTCTTCAAGAACGTGGCATACGGTCTCAGGGTGAGAGGTCTCTCAGAGCAAGAGGTCAGAGAGAGAACATTGGAAGCACTCAAACTTGTGCGGATGGAGGGATACGTGGATCGACAAGCACGTAGTCTCTCAGGGGGAGAACAGAAACGTGTCACTCTTGCAATGGGCATCGTCATTGAACCGGAGATCCTGCTTCTTGATGAACCCACATCATACCTCGATTCAGAAGGGGCGGGAATAGTCGAGGAGTTTATTCGAACCGTCAAGAGTCAGAGACAGACCGCAATTGTCGTTGCAACACATGATCTGCTTCAGGCGGTCCGTATGACAGAAAATACAGCACTAATTGAGGCGGGGCGCCTTGGTGCCATAGGACCATCGACGAGACTCATCCGAGAAGAACTAGAAAGCATCGCGTTCAGTACGAATGACTACAACGTGTTCCACGGCGTTGCAGAAGATGGCATTGACTCGGGCCGACGACTCGTCAAGATACGTCTTGACGAATCAGTTATGATCGAGGCCCTAGCAGAAAAGGTAGGACCGGTAACTGTCAGGATACCACCCGAGGACATTGTTGTATCCCGTGAGCCTGTACTCTCAAGCGCAAAAAACACGCTGAGAGGAACAGTGAAACATATTGAGATCGATGACTCAATAGTGCGACTCACTATTGATGTTGGAATTGACCTAGTCGTGATAATCACCAGATCGTCATTGGAAACTCTGAATGTGAGAGAGGAAGACATGGTCTACGCCACCTTCAAGGCATCCTCGGTTCGCGTATACTGAAATCTTGCCGAAATGCATGACCAATCATAACAGTTATCTTCAACACACATTAGTGAACACACACGATGACAACAAAATCACTCTCTGGAAGTGCCGCATCTCAAAAAGAGAAACTCATTGATAGATATGGCAGACCAGTGAATTATCTGCGGATATCCCTCACCCAGAGATGTGACCATATGTGCTTTTTTTGCCATCGGGAGGGCGAGGACAGCCCAGGCACTGAGATGACAACCGATGAGATCGAGAGGCTTGTACGACGCGGTAGTGAAAAGGGAATAAGAAAGGTCAAACTGACTGGTGGGGAAGCACTACTCCGAGAAGACATCATTGAGATAATCAGACGCCTATCACCACTGACCGACGATCTATCGATCACAACCAATGGAACTCGACTTGCCGAGCTGGCACAGGACTTGAAGAGGGCGGGACTTGACAGAGTGAATGTGAGCCTCCATTCTCTCAAACCAGAGGTCCACAAAGCGATTGTGGGAGTGGATGATGTAGAACTAGTAAAGAGCGGCATCAAGGCGGCTGTTGATGCGGGGCTATTTCCTGTCAAGATCAACATGACGATTCTCAAGGGCTACAATGAGGGCGAGATCGAGGACATGATGAAGTATGCCGGATCGATTGGCGCAATTCTTCAGCTTATCGAGCTGCAACCCATGCCTGTAGAATCCGCCTACATGAATGATTTGTACTTCAGTCTAGATGAGGTGGAGAAGAGACTACAAGAGAAGGCAACAAAGGTCAAGACCCGTTCACTTCATGGAAGAAGGCAATATACAATTCCCCTTGAAGAGGGAGATGTGCAGGTGGAGGTTGTTCGCCCACATCATAACAGTTCGTTCTGTGCGCTGTGCACTCGATTACGGGTCACCTCTGATGGAAAGCTAAAACCGTGCCTATTGAGAAACGATAACCTTGTCGACATTCACGAACTTTTACAGATTGGCGCAGACAAGCTCATTGACAAGGAACTGGAACATGTGACGGCTCTGCGAGAACCATATTGGAAAGGAGGAACGACCAAGTGATAGAGATCACGGACCAAGACTTCTCAATCGACGAGGTTGTTCGTAGCACTGTCCGACCCGCAATGGGAGGGTCTGTGATGTTCCTTGGCACGGTCCGCGACAATAGCAGAGGAAAGAGAATTGAGCAACTTGAGTTTGAGGCCGACCCTGAACTTGCAGTTCAAGAGCTTGAACGGATTCGCCAAGAGGCCATTCAGCTCTTTGGAGTCACCGATGTATCCATTGTACATCGAACAGGGGTGCTCAGACCGGGCGAGAATATCGTGATCATAGTTGTAGGAGCAGCCCATCGAGATGAGGCATTCAAGGGTTGCAGATATGCCATTGACGAACTCAAGAAACGAGCACAAATATGGAAAAAAGAGTTCGCAGAAGACGGGAGTTATTGGGTTGGTGAAGAAGATGACCGAGAATGATCCAGTAAGTATGGTGGATATCTCAGAGAAGGGTGTCGTAGAACGTACTGCTGAAGCAGAAGGTGAGATTCATCTACACCCCTCGACGATCGAGGCAATAAGAACGCGCTCGACCAAAAAGGGAGATGTACTCACAGTCTCCGAGATCGCAGGAATTCAGGCCGCAAAGAAGACAGCAGAACTCATCCCACTCTGCCATCAGATACCACTCTCGACAATTCAGATCTCATTTACAATTGAAGAGAATCATATCGTGACCAGATGCTTGGTACGGGCAAGGTATACCACAGGTGTGGAGATGGAGGCTCTCGTGGGAACGACCACAGCACTCCTCTCGATCTGGGACATGGTCAAGTATCTGGAGAAAGATGAGGCGGGACAGTATCCTGTGGCCCGTTTGGAGAACATCAGAGTGATTCGCAAGGAGAAAAGAACCATTGTCACAGCATGAACATCGCAGAGATCAGAAGATACGTACTGGCTTTGCCGTACTTACAATCACGGACAGTAGAACTGTAGAGACAGACGAGTCCGGAAAAATCGCAAAAGAACTGATAGCACAAGAGGGGCATACGGTCGTGGAGTATGATCTCATCCCTAATGACAGTGCGACAATATTGGATCGTGTAGAGAAACTTACGGAGAACCACGATATTCGCGTGATCGTCACGAGCGGTGGCACGGGAGTGAGCAGACGAGACCTTACTACACAGACGCTCGTCCCACACTTCGACCGGATCTTGGTAGGTTTTGGAGAACTATTCCGCAGGCTAAGCTACGAAGAGATAGGAATTCCGGGCATCTATAGTCAGGCATCTGCGGGGATCATCGGAGACACTGTAGTGTACTGTCTGCCCGGTTCCAAGAACGCAATGCGCATGGCCCTAACAAGAATCATCTTACCAGGTATAGGGCATCTACTCTGGGAGGTGGACAGATGAGCAAGATGAATCCCTTTAGACTACTGGTTTCACACGAAGAGGCCGAACGAATATTGCTTGAACACTGCAACCCGCTCAAGAATACAGAGAACATAAGTATCAGCCAAGCAAGGGGGCGCGTCTTGGCCGAGAGCATCACGGCAAAAGAGAATGTGCCACCTTTTGATCGCTCTGCTGTTGACGGGTATGCAGTTATTGCTGAAGACACGTTTGAGGCGAATGATACAGAGGTCGTACTGAAAGTCATTGATGTTGTTCATGCGGGCACCATGCCCAAGACCCAAGTCACTCATGGGACTTGTATTCAAATTGCCACTGGAGCCCCTGTACCACCAGGAGCCAATGCAGTGGTCATGGTCGAGTTCACCGAACAACGGGATGGCGGAGTTCTCTTGACAAAACCGGTCTATCCAGGCGCCAACTTGGCTCATGCAGGAGAAGACATCAAGGTAGGCGAAGTTGTCCTACCCGCTGGAGATCGGCTCACCCCCGCCAAGATTGGTGTATTGGCCGCATTAGGTATGACAGAGACCAGAGTCTTCATTCGCCCACAAGTCACAATAATCCCCACAGGAAAAGAAGTAGTTGCACCGGGGAAACCACTTGATGCAGGTAAGATCTATGACGTGAACTCATTCACATTGGAGGCCATTCTGACCAAGAATGGCGCTCAGGTCATGCGCCACCCAATTGTCACAGACGACTACGATCAGCTCAGGACTGCTGTAGAAGAAGCATTGACCTCGGATCTTATTGTCATGTCAGGAGGAAGTTCGGTAGGAGAGAAAGACATGATGGTAGAGGTCCTTGAGAATATGGGCGAGATTCTGTTTCATGGAGTACAGGTCAAACCTGGAAAACCTACACTCTTTGCAATGGTGAAAGGCACACCGGTTGTAGGAATGCCCGGGTATCCGACCTCGTGCCTGAGCAATGCATACATCTTCCTCATTCCTGTAATCCGTCAAATGGCCCATCTGCCTCCATATCAACCTAGGACTGTAACTGCAAAGATATCAAAACGGGTGGTCTCTGCATCAGGGCGCAAACAGTTTCTCACTGTACGCGTTGAAGATGGGATAGCGTATCCGGTGTACAGGACATCGGGAGCAATCACCAGCATGTCTCGTGCAGATGGATACATTATGCTACCGGTCAATCTTGATGTCATTGAAGAAGGAGAAGAGGTTGAGGTCACGCTCTTCGATTAAGCGGCCCATCTCGACAGGTTCAAGAGCATTCCGACCTTTAACTTTCACAATGAATCTTACAAAAGACCAGATCGAACGATACTCAAGAATGCTTGCTCTGAGCGATTTTACTCTTGAGGACCAAGAGGCACTTCAGAAGACAACAGTCACGGTAGTAGGTGCAGGAGGACTAGGCAGTCCTACTCTTCGACTCTTGACAGCACTGGGTTTTGGCAAGATCAGAATCATAGACCATGATATTGTCGAGCTGTCAAATCTTCAGAGGCAGACCTTGTATAACACCGCAGACATTGGCAGGCCTAAAGCGGAGGCTGCAGCAGAAAATCTTGCTCGACTCAATCCAAATGTCGAATTCGAACCGATCTTGGCATCAGTGAATAAACGCGATGCGATAGAACTTCTCCGAGGATCGGACATCATACTTGATGGCTTAGATACAATCTCTGCCCGTCATGCCGTAAATCATGCAAGCGTCAGATTGAGAATACCATATGTATACACAGGGGCCATAGAATATTATGGTAATATCACAACATTCATACCCTCTCGAACAGGTTGTCTATACTGTTTACTTGGTGATGCAAAGGACGACCCGAAACGGACCTGCTCCACTGTCGGAGTAACACCCGTCATACTCAGTGTGATGGCATCAATTGAGGTCCAAGAGGCAGTGCTGCTTGCCACTGGCAAAGAGCCCCATCTTGCTGGAAGACTCATGTATGTTGACATGCGAACACTTGCCTTTGAGTCGTTCGAGATCCGTCGGCTTGACACCTGTCCGGTCTGTTCGAACGCCAGTCAAGATATAACAGAGGCCACAACAATGAGCGATGAGATTAGTGTGTCTGTACTCTGCACAAATAGTTTCAATATAACTCCGGCAAAGAAGAAGAGTCTTGATCTCAAATCAATTGGAGAGCGATTAGAAACGAGATACAAGGTCCGAGTCAGCGGGCTATTTCTCTCTGTTGAGTTCGAGAACGGAATCACTGTGACGGTGATGAGAAAAGGTACAGCAGTGGTCAAGGGCGTGACTGACCCGAAAGAAGCACTCCGCCTCTACAAGTCAGTTGTGGAGATATAGGCGGCTACATCTGTTCGTCAGAGCCTTGCTCAAGGGCACGCCGGAGCTGCTTGATCCCTTCTTTGTAACCGTCAACGATCAATACATCGCCAGCCCGTAGACGGAACTCGTTTTTTGGTCGATGGAACCAGTGACCGGATCGCCGCACCGACTGAATATACACCCCATAATTATCGTCTAGAGCAAGATCACCAAGAGTGTGGTCATCAAGAAACGATCCTGTGTTGACTTCAATACGGGTGACCACCTCCTCTGCCTCATTGACAATCCGAGCAATAATTGGGTTAGTCTCAAGACCACTATAAGGGATCGTTGCAATCTCCCATGCTGCATCCGCGATCTCTTCGGTGGCCACTGCAACTCGGACCAGTCCCCATCGCCGATCAATATCGTCATCTAATACCAAAATCTGACGAATGAAGGCCTCACACATCTCATCGATACGATCCTCAAGTTCCCCAACCTCTTCGGCGAGCTTCGCATCATAATGGACCACAGAGGCATACGCAAGAGATACCATGAACTCTGATAGCTCCTTCATCTTGAGAAGCAATTCGTCAATGCTCTCGTTGGGGGAAACAGGAGAATTGGCGCGTTCACGAGCAGTACCAGTCGCCATCTTAGTGAAGAGATTGGTCTCATGACCAGTACCTCTGGCAAAGACAACATCCCCAGATTGAAGGACAAAATCAGATGGAGGGTTTAGTGTCCAGAGCCCATTACGACGGACCGCAATGACATCAACACTAATGTCCTTGGATTCCCAAATGTCTTTCAATGTACGACCAACAAAGTCAGAACCTTCAACAATGCTCACCTGAACAAGGTGCTCTTCTGTCTTTTGAAACACGTGAGTGAGAAGCGGGTGGACATGTTCCCCAGTCGTGGCAAGAGTAGCAATGTCAGCCGCAGCATCTGAGATTTTGTCAGCAGAACTGGACACACTGAATAGGCCAATTGATGTTTCGGCATCGTTCTTATCACGCACAGCAATAGAGAGGGTCATCAGAAGCTGATAACCCAGATCATCAACTAACTCCTCGAGTTCAAGGACCCATTCGCCCAGCGATTTGTCGGAAAAGAGAACGGCTGAATACGCCAAGTCCAACATAAGTTCCGATAGCGTCTTCATTCTGGTAAGAAGATCCCGAACAGGAATCGCTTCATACTTAATTGGTTTAAGTCGTTTACGAGGAGACATCAGGAAGGACTACTCCTAGTATCGAACATCTTAACAGCCGGAGAGATGTTACTATGTGTGTTATGTATCGAAGTGCATAAATGCGTATTTGTTTGCCAACTCACCACAGACCGCGTAAAGCGAAAGAAGGTGACGCAAATATGGCTGGAAGTGATGACGACGGCGGGCCAGAAGGGTGTTCGAGCAGCTGGACAATTCTTTGGCCAATCACTTCTATCGCTGCTCTTTGATATAGGAGGTCTTGTTGCAGGAGGTCTCTTGGCTGTCTTTCTTGTTGTATTCACACGTGTACCGTGGGCCATCCTCGTCTTTCCAGGAATTTTAAGCACAAGGGGTGCTGTTGGAGGGCTCTTTAGTGGCCGTCTGAGCACTGCACTTCATATTGGGTCCATCAGGCCATCAGTTCTTCATAACACTCCAGAATACTATAATCTCCTCAAATCAGTGGTGCTTCTGACACTCACCAGCGCGGTCTCCATGAGTGTCGTGGCATCAATATTTGGCCTGTTCATTATTGGGACCACCATAGCTGATGCATTCATAATGATCACTGTGGTCATGACGACTATGGGGATATCACTCATTGTGATCTCTCCAGTCACTATCGGGGTCTCTGTGATCTCTGTGAGAAAAGGTCTCGATCCAGATGTAATAACATACCCCATTGTGTCTACGGTTGCAGACATACTTGTGACTGTGTGCTACATAATCATTCTCGTCGTATATAGCACGGTCGCATTATCACTCCCCATCATGTGGGTCTTTGATGCGGGATTTCTTATTGTGGGAGCCACCATACTCATCAGAGACCGAAGAGATGGTGAGGTAATCAACACTCTACGTCAATTTATCACAACGCTCATAATCATCACATTTATCGTAAATGCCACAGGAACGTTCCTTGACCAAATCACACATGTGGTCAGCACCCGGCCAGAACTCTATATGGTCTATCCAGCACTCATTGACACGGTAGGTGATGTGGGATCCATCGTTGGTTCAACGACTACAACAGAACTCACAATGGGTACGTTGAGCCCGCAACTCTCAGGAGTGATTAAACAGAGGATGACGGCCACAATGGCATGGGCAGCCTCCATAGTGATGTTCGTGGGATATAGCATTCTTGCATCTGTCACATTTGGATTGGGAATGACGAGGTACGTAGGATTTGTGACGCTTCTTCTATCCGCCAACGTAATATCTGTCTGGCTAGTGATGCTATTTTCATTCACTCTTGCGATTGTGACTGCCAAGAAAGGGTTAAACCCCGACAATTTTGTGATTCCCATCGAGAGCTCGATCGCGGACACCATCACTACTCTTTCAGTTCTGGTTGTTTTACTCGTATTTCCATAATACTAATCATCACTATTGACAAGTTCCTCTGAAAATAACATAAATACCAAAAAGACGAGCCATATGTGAAATGAGAACCTACAGGGGGCTATCCGTAACCGCCACTCTCTTGTGGATGGTAATGATACTCGCACTTTCAGTCATGTTCATGCCTCCCGTACATGCTCAAAACAAGACATGGATTGTTGGAATTGACAAATACTATCCGCCCCATGAATATTGGGAGAACGGCTCTGCGCAGGGATTCAATGCAGATGTGATCCGGGCTGTAGCTTCTAAGATGGGGCGTACAATCCAGTGGATACCCCTGACATGGAACGAAGCACCAACGGCCTTAGAGAATGGGACTGTAGAGAGTCTATGTATGTCTGTGACCGAGGAACGGGAAGACCTCTTTGATTTCAGCACACCAATCTTAAACCTCACTCTCAGAGTTTTTGTAAGAACCGATGTGACCGGAATTTTCTCCATTGAGGATCTTGCAGGCCATACGGTGGCCGTAGAACAGAACGATGTTGCACAAAAAATTCTGGAGACAAGAGTGCCAAATGCAACTATTGTCCCAGTAGATACACAAGAGGATGCAATTCTTCTGATGGCAAAAGGGGAAGTGACTGCCGCCTTCTGTAACGAGTATGCAGGAGTCTATGCAATAGTATCAAACAATATGTCTAATATCAAAAAGATAGGGGCGCCAGTAAGTATAGGGCCTCGATCAATTGCTGTAGCAAAAGGGAACACGGCACTTCTTTCAGAGATCAATCAAGGCATAGAACAAATATTCGAATCGGGGGAGTATGGAGAGATTCGAGAACGATGGTTCGGCACGGAGATCTTAGTCGAAACGCGCTCCGCGGAGGTCGTACGAAATGCGGCCATTCTATTGGGAATTGTGTCGGCGATTGCAATCATTCTGGTCGTATGGAACTGGACGCTCCAGAGCAGAATCGGATCGGTGACCGAGAAGTTGACATTGTTAGTAGATCTCTTCAAGCATGATCTTCGTAATATTGATCAGACACTGGTAGGGGGGCTCCAACTTTTGGAGTATGAGGGGGAGCTGTCCAGTAGCGGTAAAGAGATGCTAGCAATCGCGCTGAATTCGATAGATAGGTCACAAAGACTGACAAATGACTTTCTCACGATTGAGGCCTTGACTACAGGACGCATTACAATCCAGCCAATGAAACTATCTGCTGTCTTGAACGAGGCGATTCGTCGAGCCAATGGGCAAGATGCCAAGATTGATGCAGTCTATAATCATTCGGAGGACCTGTATATCAGGGGATGCGAACCACTCCCAGATGCCCTGTCAAGACTCTTGATCTATATTGCAAATATTGAGGGGACAACAAAATCACATAACCCCATAGGTATTGTGACCAAGGAACAGAGAAGCACAGCGCATCTCTTTATTGAATGCACAAAGTGTTCAATCCCAGTCCAAACCCATGAGGCATTTTTATTACGCTATCATGGGGCAAAACAGGTCGGGGTGGGGCTTGGTCTCTCATTGTTACATGCAACACTGGTTGCATGTGATGGGGACATCCGCGTGACCCAGAAGACGGGCTATAAAGAAGACACATCTACGATATTTCATATCAAGTTCAAAAAGGCTGCACCATCCTCCAGATAGCTATAGACAACAGTTTTCAAATTGAATGCAATGATGTCAAGCAAGTGACCAACAACTATGAACCGAATCAACATACATTATGCCAGCAAGTAGGAATGATAGACCTCATAATATTTGAAAAATAAATAGTTGACGAGAGGCACTGAGGCAAGACTGCCTCTCGTTCGGTTTGGAAGGACTACTCAAAGTCTACAGTCACAAGATGAGCACTACAACTGATACACGGGTCATATGCTCGTGCAACCATTTCCAGCTTGAGTTCAATGCCGTCCATCTCATTCTTGGCCAGTAAGGTCTCACCACTCTTTCGGATGAACGCTTCAATGTCATCAAGAAACATAGCAGTAGGAGTGATATAATCCGCATCAACGGTCACGCCATTCTCTATTGTATAATGATGGATAAGCGTGCCACGTGGGGCCTCAACACCACCAGTCCCAGTACCAGAGCCACGAGGAGGCTTGACAATCTTAGGGATTTCAGCAGTCAAGAGCTCATCAACAATACGCACAACATCTTCCAGTGAGAAGACTTGCTCAATGGCTTGGGCAAAATTGTTGTAGATCGGATTGCGATACCAGCGCTCATTGACGAGCTTGTCATACGCCTCCTTGGCCTTCCCCTTCAGGCGGTCCCCAAGATTCAGAACACGGGCGATTGCCCCCACTGTAAATGGTCGATCGTTGTAGGCACTGCGTTTGGCAAAGCTGTGACTGACAGTTCGCTCGATGATGACCTTCTTGTAATCCTCCAGTGGATACTCTTTGCCATCCGATGCAAGAAGAATATCACCATAGTAGTCATATTCACCGTGAGGCGGCTTGAGACAGATGAACTGTGTATCCCGCTCAAGATAATCTGGCACCTCAAGACCCGCAAGGATGTCGATAGTCGCCATGGCAAAGTCAAGGTGGTGAAGAGCCTCTTCCTTCAGTTCAAGAAGGGACTCACGACTTGGCAATTTTCCAAAGCCACCTAACACCGGATTCTCCCCATGGATCATTCTACCGCCCATGAGCCGCATGATCTTGTTACCAAACTTCTTGAGTGCAAGAGCATTCTGCACCACCTCACCAAACTTCTCGGCCATAGCTACTGCATTGTCATACCCAAAGAAGTCAGGAAGGGCAAGGAAGTAGAGATGCAGACTATGGCTCTCCAGCATCTCACCGTGATGCATCAATTGCCGATAGGTCTGAGTGACAGCAGGAACCTTGATGTCCAGTGCCTTCTCAAGTGCTCTAAGACTTGCGTATTTGTGGCTCAGATTACAGATTGCACAGATTCGGGGTACCAAGCTGAGGTCCTCTTCAGGGGTCTTTCCGATGACCAAGGTCTCAAAGAGCCGTGGCCCCTCGAGTATCTTTACCTGGACATCTTTAATCACATTGTCTTTGATTTCGACTTTGATGCCTCCATGACCCTCAACTCGGGCAAGTGGCTCAATCTCAATTTTCGTCTTTGTCATTAGAGAAACCTCCATCTATAGGTCCTTGATGTATTGGAGAATCTTGTGTCCTCCAAAGTTCCGAATCCGTCGAATCACCTCATCCTTAGTCATGCCAAAACTCTCAAGGAGCTTGACATGCTCATTGAAGTTCGCATCAGGGTTTGGGCCCCAGCATCCTACACAGGGGAGACCATGACTCGGACACACGGCACCACAACCACCCTGCGTAAGTGGTCCAAGACAGAACTTCTTGTCAAGAAGAAGACACTTGTTCTCTTGGAGCTTGCACTCATGGCACACTGGATGTGGGAATGGCTCCGGAGATGCACCATGGAGCAACCGTGAGAGAAGGGGCAATGCCTGTTTCGCGCTGATTGGACAGCCGGGGAGGTAATAGTCTACTGTGACAAATGCATCAAGTGGCTGACCCTCCATGGGGGCTGTGATGAATTTCATGTCGCCATAGACCTTTTTCATCCGATCTTTGAACGTGCCATCCTGCGCGTACATCGCTTGGACGCCACCGACAGTCGCACAGTTGCCGATTGCAACAAGAATCTTTGAACGCTTGCGAATCTCCAAGAGATGCTCCTTTTGCTCTTCCGTGCTCACACTGCCCTCAACGAGGGCTACATCCATGTCATCCTCAATAGGATTACTTGATGCCATGACAAAGGAGCGAATATCAAAAGCATTGAAGATGTCAAGAATCTCATCCTCACAATGGATGAGCAAGAGCTGGTCACCAGCACAACCAGTCAGACCATAGATTCCAACACGCGGTTTGGATTTATCAGAGCTATCGCTACTCATCTTAGATCAACTCCCTAAAGTGTAGTGTGTCCCAGTATGTGAATACAGGGCCATCCATGCAGGTATAGATATGATCCAATGCACAGTGACCACACTTGCCCAGTCCACATTTCATTCGTCGTTCCAAGGTCATTTGAATCTGATTCTTTGGCAGCTTGAGTTTTAGTAGCTCTTGAATGACGTATTTATACATGACAGGAGGACCACAGATGACTGCATTGGTCTGATGCGGGTCAATTTCCGGCAGTTTCGTAAAGAGCTTGGTGACAACTCCGACATCTTCGCTCCATTCAGTCGTCGCCTTATCCACGGTGTATAGACACTCGATGTCATGACGCTCCTTCAACTGAAAGAACTCAGTTCGGAAGAGCATCTCCTCAGGAGTCCTCACTCCGTACAAGAAGAACAGTCGTTCAAACTGATCACGGTTGTCAAGAACGTAGTAGAGGATAGACCTCAGGGGGATGACTCCAAGACCACCAGCAACGATAAGGATGTCCTTACCGCGCATCTGATCCAGATTAAACCCATTGCCGTAGGGGCCGCGGATGTAGACAACATCATTGTCACTCTTATTGAACAATGCCTCAGTCACTTTTCCCATTCTACGAATGCCAAGCTCCAAGATACCGGGCCGGCTTGGGGTAGATGAGATGGAGAAGGGCGCCTCACCAACACCAGGAATGGAGAGCATAAGGAACTGCCCCGGATTGTAGGTGAAGGTCATTGCGCGTTCCATATCTAAGAAACGGACCTGAAAGAACCGGTGATCCTCAATCAGGTCATACTGCCGAACGATACGAGCAGCCTCGGGCTGAAACGGGTTCTCATCAGAATGATTACAAACGGTCATTGAGCTGGCACCTCCATCTCGGTCAGAGCCTGAGCAACTGTCAGCACATTGATATCAACTGGACAGGTACGCACACACCTGCCACACCCGATACATGCGGGTTTACCATATTCATTGGCATAGGCCTTCAGCTTGTGTGTGTACCAGAGCTTGAGCCGATCCGCACGGGCCCCTCTGAAATTATGGCCTCCTGCAACAAGGCTGTAGTCCACAAACATACAACTGTCCCAATACCGTTCGCGGCGCCCCTTAGTATCCGGAGACACCTCGAGAACATCTGTGACCGTATAACAGTTGCAGGTTGGACAGACCATAGAACACTGACCACAGGAGAGACATTTGTCAGCAAAATAATCCCATATGGGGCTATTGTAGCTCAGTTCCATAATGTCAGGCATACTCTTGAAATCAAAGGATGCCTTGAACATCTTGTCACGTGCCTGCCGCCAGTCAATGTACTCTTCTATGTCATTATGAGTCACATTCTCATCAAAGTAGTCTTCCCGTTCAAGCACCATATCATGGCCCAGACTTGAACCAACCCAGACAAGATAGAACTTGCCAAGGTTCACAAAGAAGAGATCAAAGCCTTCCTCCACAATGTCTGTACCAGTACTCTTACAGAAGCAGCTTTCGCCCGGTAGGCAGGAATATCCGATGATAGCGGAATTCTCCCGCTGTTTCGCGTAGTACGGGTCTACAGGTCGCTCCATGAAGATCTCATCCAGCCTCAGTAGACTGTGAATCTCACAGGGAGGCACTCCAATGATCACTCGCTTCTCAATGGAAGAGTAATCAGGAGTAAAACCGTCCTTATCAAAATGGAACATGTCAAACTTCTTTGGGTGAAAGAGTTTTTTGATGGGAATCATTGGGCGCTCGCCATCAAAGACCACCTCATCAAACGCTTCCACCCGATCATACTTCAACACGCCATCTTTCTTGACGGGTCCATATATGGTTCCAAATTTGTTCAGGCTCTCTATGAACTCCTGAAAGAACTTGGGTTGCATCTTTAGTATTCGCACTTTTCGGCACCCAGCCTGTCTGAAACGTCTGTACAGATGCGGAATTATGCCTAATTAAGCGTAACTGGTCATGTTACAAAATGAAAGATATATGGAGAAGCATGTGTGGTTTCAGAATGCAACTAGGCAATTTACGAACGTTCACGAACATTTCTAAGAGAAAAAAAATCGGTCGTATGACCGATTTATGTACTATATACAAGAGGTGTCAAGAGCTTGGACGGGAGTTCGGCGATCTTTTTCTTAGCGAATTCTTGGCGCTCGCCTCGTGATTTGAGTTTCTTCATCTCATCAGCGTATTTCTCTTTGATAATCTCATACTGGAAGTACGCATATAGTGCATCATAGAGTGGAAACTCAATCTCCAGTGCCTCGTGATCCGACTTCACCAAGAAGGGCGCGCCAACTGCTACAAGCTCGAGTGCCCAAGCACGTGGTTCTGCTTCAGGACCACTGATGTCAGCCGCGCGAACTATCTTGCGGAGCCTCTCAAGTGCAGGATCATCCGTGAGATTATATTTTTCCACTATCGCATCAAAGGTACAGTGTTTTTCTCCGTCGCACTCATGATGGTCAAGTTCAACATTAGTACCCGCATCATATGGAATAGCTCCGGTCACCTCAACGAAGTGATCGATCTCTGCAGTGGTTGGGAGAAATACGAACTGTGCACGGGCATCGATGAAGCGCCTGATCAGCCAAGGGCTTGCCACCCTATCAACATGTACGTAATCACGTGTAACCCATAGCATAGTATACACCAAGGTGATGAAATCGGTCAGACTAAATACGTGTTTCGTATCAGACGACAGCAAAATAATACACCTTAATCTGTGAACTGTAGCCACTTCCCAACTACACTATCCACAACTCAAGTGATCAAACAATTCAGTCGTCATATACAGAGTGTATCTTTTCGGTAAACTTAAGTGCGAGTTGACCAAGTATGTAAACATCCATCATACTTGTTGACAAATCCAACCATTTACTGGTGAGCGCATGAGAAAACTATCACTATCAGTCACAGAAGGCTCCTATCTTACCACTGCTGTCAGCATCATCATTCTGATTGCGAATAGATACATGCTACAGACACAGACCTTACCAGAGATTCATCAGCTCATTACAATCAGTTCAGGTGCCGTATTGATAGTAGCACTACCATATTTGGTCATTGAAAAAATATATCACTTCATCAAGAATAAGGCTATACCGTCCACGGCCTCAACACAGGGGGGCCAGGCTAGTAAGCCAAAATCCATAGAATGTGGGGGATTACAAGGTGGAGGAGCCCTTATAGGAGCCTGCGAGAGATTATTAATATTCATTGCATTTCTAATTGCATCCTATGAAACAACTTTGTCATATATGTCGATCATGAGCTTCCTCTCAATAATAGTGGCCGGCAAGGCAATCTTTCGTTATTCCATTGGATCAAATCAGATATCTGATCAAATTGACACCAAAGCGTGTGCGGATTGGCATATACTTGGCACCTTAATGAGCATGATTTGGGGCCTGCTAATAGCATGGATAGTGTTCCATTTTTTAATGGTGAGGTAAAGGGAAGTTGATCGCCGTAATTGCAGACCTCAAGGAGTCGAGAAAGACCAAGACAAAAAAGAGGGAAGCTATCGACAGAGAGTTACGGGACATATTAGATGAGACCTACAAACGCTTCCAGAAGCACTGTAGTGCAATTCCGGAACTGACGCAAGGGGACAGCATCGAGTTACTTGTGACAAGCTGGGAGCCAATCATTTTTCTATTCCATCGCATTATGATTGAGAACATAGATTTCCGAGTCGGAATCGGGACTGGCAAGATCATCGTCCTCAGAAAAAAAGCGGACGAATGCGATGGCCCGGCCTTCTGGAATGCAAGAGAGGCCTTGAACGAGGCAAAACAAAACAGGTACATGCCTAGCATGGCAGGAATCAGGCTGGCCGAAGACACCACCGATAAAGAGAAGAACACCGCAATCAGCTCGATCTTGTTCCTTACGACACTTCATGGAATGACTCTGAAACAATTGCGCTGTTGTTTTTACCATCTGTGGGAGAAAAAACGAGTGTCTCAAATTGCGGAGATCATGCAGACTACAAAGAGCAATGTCAGCAAGATACTGAACAAGACTCCGTGCTATCTACTTGCGAAGATTCTCGCATTGAGGGAACGAAACTAAAAATGCGAGTATGTATGTGACAATTAGTAGCAAATCTTGCAAATGAGGAACAGTCGGTAAAACTGAAGTTCTTGTCAGAATATTTTTTGTAGATAGTCTATGCGAGTACTTCAATTTCAGGGGTTATCCATATTTTATGGATACTTTCTGCATTGCGAATGTGAGTGCCGATGGCAATCCGATCGTGATAGGCAATTCCTCTTGTTAATAATAGAGTCAATAGTTCATCAAGAACATAATTAGTTGTGATCATCACACCAAATCGGCCGGACCTGATAGTATCCATTGATTCAATCATTTGATTATGATCACGTGATGTGGACACATGATACGCATAGAATGCACCAGTGTCAACAAAAATCATCTATGCCGACCTCACTCATTCGCCATAGAGATATACATCATGCTTGTCGGCTGGGTCATCATCTGTGACTGGACCTTTCACATGCAGTCCGAATATTCTATCAGATGGATTAATCTTTGCCAGCCTCAGATTTGCTTTCGCCGCTTCTAAACTCAGACCACTACCATGCCCATTCAAATCAACTACGATCAGACTATTCATTCCGTCGGACCTGGAGTCATGCAGACGCTTACGTTTATGAGATGTTTTCTCAGCGGATAACTCTTCAACGGTAGCAGGATCCCCATCATCGGCAAATTTACTCATATTGGTTCAGATCTAATAACCACTGTAACAATAAAAGAGTTCACATATTAAACTGTATTACCGCTTGAAACTTTGATTTATCTGCCAGACATCAGCAGGCAAGATCCCAGTCCATCACCGCACTTGACCAAGTCCTAATTGATGTAAATAAAGAGAAATGTGAGAAAATGAGAGGGTGGCTCAACAATGCACGGGGCAAACTCCCCGTCACTCCATCCCGTCACCTGTAATTCATTCCACGCTCTTGATTGGCGCGGAGTCGTAGGAGGTGATCCATCCGCAGCTATAGCGTTGCGCCACGAAATGTGACGCAATATAGCGCGTAACTACGAAATGTAGTCCGTTTTTAGCTAGAGTCACGAAATGTGACTCTAACCGCTACGGATACCTTGTTACGACTTCTGCCCACTTGCGGGCCCAAGATTCGCTATCGCCCAGAGGACGACGTCTCACCCCAGACCCGCTCGCGTGCAGCGACGGGCGGTGTGTGCAAGAAGCAGGGACATATTCTCCGCGCGTTGGTGACACGCGGATACTAGGGATTCCAGGTTCACGCGGGTGAGTTCCAACCCGCGATCCCAACTACGACCCGGTTTCACGATTGACTTCACCTTTCGGTGTTGTTACGTATTGTCCGGGCCATTGTAGCACGCGTGCGGCCCCGCCCATATCGCGGCATACTGACCTACCGTGGCCCCCACCTTCCTCCGCCTCATCGGCGGCGGTCTTCCTAGTGTGCCCCGTCGGAGCCGAAGCCCCCGGCTGGCAACTAGGAATGGGGATCTCATTCGTTGCAGCACTTAAGCTGATACCTCACGGCACGAATTTACGATGGCCATGCACCAGCTCTCAGCTCGTCGAGCAAGATCATCAGTCTGGCTCTCATTCGGCTGTCTGGGCGGGTAAGCTTTCCGGCGTTGAGTCCAATTGAGCCGCAAGCTCCACCCCTTGTGGTGCTCCCCCGCCAATTCGTTTAAGTTAGCTGTTCGACTAGGCTTTGACTGAGAGTCGCAAACCTAGAAGAAATTCAGCCTTGCGGCCGTACTTCCCAAGCGGCCCGTTTAACGTTTTCACTGCAGCACTGCAGCGGCTCGTGGCCGTGCAACACTTAACGGGCATCGTTTACGCCCAGGACTACTCGGGTATCTAATCCGATTCGCTACCCTGGGTTTCGTCCCTCACCGTCGGGTACGTTCTCGACGACCGCCTTCGCCACTGGTGGTCCTCCATAGATCATAGGATTTCACCCCTACCTATGGAATACCGTCGTCGTCTCCCGTCCCCAAGCAGGGCGGTATCCCTACCAGGCCGATCGTTGGGCGACCGGATTTGAGCAGGGACCTACCGAGCCGGCTACGGACGCTTTAAGCTCAATAAACATGGACACCACTCGAAGAGCTGGTTTTACCGCGGCGGCTGGCACCAGCCTTGCCCTCTCCTTTCTAGCGGTCCGACTTAGGGATCCGCCACAGATGGAGTTATCCCCCATCACTCGGCTTGGCCCACTCACGCTTGCGCGCATTGGTGAGGTTTCGTAACTGCTGCACCCCGTGGGGCTAGGGCCCTTGTCTCAGTGCCCTTCTCCGGGCCACGACTTACATCGCCCGTTCGGGTCATAACCTAAGTGGGCAGTTACCCCACTTACAAGTATGATCCGGTGCCGCCCCGTCCTGTGGCGGAGAGCCCCACATACCTAGGACTTCCATTTGAGGGAGGCATCATTTCCAGAACGCCGCCCCTATGGGGAATTAGCGCCAGTTTCCCGGCGGTATGCCCCTCCACAGGGTAGGTTAGCGACACTACTGAGCCGTTCGCCACGGACACGGATGCGTGCCCGTACGACTTGCATGTCTTAACCCCAAGCCGATAGCAGTGTCCTCTAGCACGATCAACTAGAGTTGATCAACCAGATGAATTGATCCGCATGTGTAGCCTGGCAAGGAAAACAGTGACCTTTCTGTTCACTCAATCAATCATCAGAGATGAAGAGGTGTGAGCGAAATAGGTCATGTAACTACACAGCATAAAGCACACGTTATACACATAACTTGGTGAAGTACAGGATGACGGGATGGCGGGGAAGCTCACCCCTATTCTGTACACTGTTGAGCCTATCTTAGACCTGAGGGGATTCCGACACGAACATAATGAGGCGTCGGTCTATCTCACGTCCGCATGAATATTGACGCATCTGGAAACCACAGACCATCCTAGTGCCCAAGAGAGGGCCTCCGGTGTGACACCGTTAGGATGCGACACAAGACTCTAGCGCGAGCAATGCGAATAAAAACCTTTCCAAGGTGCACAAATATGTACAACTAAACATTTGGGGAGCAATACAACGGAGTGGATCGGCTGTAGGTGAGGTAAAAAGATGAGTCTACATAAGCCGTGGTTGAATGTATCACGAAAATTGAGGATGCGGAATCAACGAGACGGAAGAAATTGCCAGAGTAGGAGGCGTTAATATGGAGGGAGAGGTATGAGAGCCAGACGGCCACCAACATAATGGAGACCGATGAGTAAGTGTAGAGGCGCATATAGTGACAGATTTCCACAAGTATCTGGAAGACCTGATTCGTGGAGTGGCCCATGAGGCCGAGAGTAAACTAGCTGCTGAACGAGAAGCATTCACGTTTCCAACGGCACGCCCGCAATGGGCGCCACCAAGACCCTATGATATCGAGCAATTGATCATGGACTGGAAGATGGACCTGAAGGGCGAACATGTGGATGCCTCATCGACATTGTTGCTGACGGTAATTGCCCCGATACTGAAGCGGGTGGTTTTGCATGCAGCCGATCTGGACATCAAATCGGTGACTGATGGAGATGGCCAGCCCCTGCAATGGGAGATGGATCCTGACACGACGACAATGACGGTATACTTGGAGAAGGAGGTTGAACAAGGGGAGAGCATCACTCTGAAGTTCGAATACGTGATCGACCATCCTCGCGGAGGACTACACTTTACGAATCCGTGTCCAGAGTTCCCGGACATCGAAACCAGCGCATGGACCCAGATGCAGGACGACTTTGCACGCTATGTGGTGCCGATCTATGATAACCCTAGTCACAAGTTCCCAATAGAAACAATAGTGACCGTTCCCAAGGGATATTATGCGATGAGCAACGGGTATCTCAAAGAACGCACCGAGAACGCGGATGGGACTGAGACCTTCCACTGGGTACAGAAGGAACCGATTCCGGCATATCTGATAACGGTGGCAGCCTCAGAGTACGTTGAATACAAAGAGGATCTTGATGGTCTTGAAGTGAGTTATTATGCACACAAGAGATGGGACCGCGAGACCGTATATCGCTCCTTTGGAAAGACCCCCGACATGATACGATTCTATGAGTCAAAATTGGGCGTCAAATTCCCGTGGGCCAAGTATGCACAGGTCACGGCTGCGAACTTTATCATTGGCGGGATGGAGAACGTCAGTGCCACGACTCAGACCGACGCAACTCTGCATGACGAGAAAGCGCATAAGGACTATCAGTCGGATGGGTTGGTGTCGCATGAGCTCGCCCATATGTGGGGTGGTGATCTAACTACCTGTAGAACATGGTCTCATGGATGGTTGAATGAGGGCTGGGCCACACAGATGCAGAATGAGTGGAAGCGCCATGATCTCGGAGATGATGAGTACTTCTACGAACAGTACGGTAAACAGACCGCATACTTTGATGAAGACAAGAACAAGTACCGAAGACCAATCGTTCAGAACAAGTGGGAGCGCGGATCGGATGTCTTCGATAGGCACCTCTATCCGGGAGCCGCTTGGCGGTACTATATGCTCAAACACCTTGTAGGCGAGGAACGCTGGTGGAAAATACTTGGGGAGTGGCTTCGACGGAACTCCTTCAAGTCTGTGTACACACATGATCTTGAGGCGCTCTTTACAGAAATGACAGGTGAGGACTACGGCTGGTTCTTTGAACAGTGGCTCTACAATGCAGGATATCCCGAGTGCACTATCAAATGCTCGTATGACGAGGATTTGGGACATGCTCTTGTGACGATCGAACAGACCCAGAAGAGCGATGATGGCATGACTCCGGAAGTGTTTCGGTTTCCATTGACGGTCGAGTTTGTTTCTGAAAATGATGAGCGGTCTCGATATACAGTGCAGGTGTCAGAGCGGGTACACAGTTTCTATTACCCTGTCACCAAGAAGCCAAAACAGATCGTCGTTGATCCGGACTATGCAGTACTGATAGACGCGAAGATTGAAAAACCAGAACCCATGTGGATAGAACAGCTACTTCATGGCACCAATGTCGTGCAACGGATCAAGGCTGCACTGGCCCTTGGCAAGAAACCGACACATAAGGCAATAGAGGCATTAGGAGAGGCACTTGTAAAGGATCCATTTTGGGGGGTTCAGGCGGAGATCGCAAAAGTGCTGGGATCCATCAAGACCGAATCCGCACTAGACGAGCTTCTCAAGGGCATACAAGTGCCAGACTCAAGGGCTCGTACCGCAGTTGCAACAGCTTTAGGACAGTACTACAAGAATGATAGAGCCTTTGACGCACTTGTCAAGATGCTGGAAGACAAAGACAGCTACTTTGTTCCATCGGCCGCGGCCGCATCTATAGGGAAGACCCAACACGAAAAGGCCTTTGACATACTTCAACAAAAGATAGGGAACGCACCTCCTAGCTGGCACAACCTTATCCTGCAAGGACTTCTCAATGGAATTGTCAATACGGAGAGAGAAGAGGCCATTGACATTGTCAAACAGTATATGCCACCAGGTACAGACGACTTCGTCAGAAGACTTGTTCCTCCAGCTCTTGCACGGCTTGGAAAACGGTATAGGAGAGAACATCCAGAGATCAAGGGAGATCTAGCACAGCTACTTCACGACAACTCGTACCGCGTGCAGATTGGCGCGCTTCTCGCCGCAAAGGATTATGAAGACCCCTCATTAATCCCAGATCTTGAAAAGATTGCAGACACTGCTGTGGAGTCTATGGTGGTACGATATGCCCGAGAGGCAATTCGTGCCTTGAACAAAAAGAAGGACAAGACAGAAATCAAGGCAGTCCGTAAGAGCATTGAAGAACTCGAACAACAGAACCGAAACCTCGAGGACCGACTTGCCAAGATTGAGGCCATGCTCAAAGACGATAAGACGAAAAAGTGAACACAAGAAGAGTGATGGAAGGGCGGGATTGACCCCGCCTTCATCGCAGCAGTTGTTGTCCCCTGCCGCTTGTTGCAGTCGTCGGTCTCTTCCATCATAGGTAAATCAATTCCATGGCCAAGCGCGCCCATTATGATTCGAAGAGACCATGGAATTGCTACAATGAAAGTATGGTAATGTCAATATAAAGCAAGAATGAACGATTGAGATAGATGAATCATACAGTCACAATTATTTGACGAATACATCCCAATATGAATCAAAAGACGATTCATACAATCGTATTATAGCCTCCCAAGACCTAGATGCGAACAGGCGATACAGCATGCAGGAACCAATGATAGCACTAATCAGATTCGACCTCCTTCTTGAACTAGTGGCGGGTATAATGGCCCTTGCTATCAGCCACTATTCAAACATGGCATTCAAACTGACAGGCCAGAAAAGACTCTCCGATCTTTCGACAGGGTTTTTGGTCCTATCTACAGCCATGATCGGACGAGTGATTGGAGCCATATATTTTGCAGCAGTCGGCGGATCGTTAGACATGCTGGCATTGGTTGCCTTAGTATACGGTATGTTGAAGGTGCTAGCGTATCTCATATTCCTGGTATCTACACGACCATCTCGTGGTGCTCCCGGAAAGAGCGAAAATTTAGCGCTATTAATGGCCCTTCCAATCCTCATTGATCCAAAGCTAGACCTCATCGCAATCATTATTCTAATTATGGTAGTGCTTCAGGCGTTGATGAACTATCTCTCAGTTCGCACACGCTATGCGCTCTATGTGCTCGTGGGATTTATCCTACTACTCCTGAGCCATATTGAGAGTGCCATTGCACAACTTAATTTTCAGGGATACCTGTTCAGTCAGTTTCTACAGTTTCTGGGTCTTACGGCGTTTCTGACAATGCTTGTTAAGGCTGGAAAAGAAGAATGAAATCCAAGAAATCCTATCGCTCAAAGATGCGCATCCTTGCAGACATGATGCGCGCCATTCGCGATGAGGGGGAAGAAGGAGCTGGACCAACACGAATTCTCTACAGCGCAAATCTATCACACGACCGCCTCAAGCAGTATCTCGAAGAGCTGATTGAGAAGCGATTGATAGAAGTACAAACAAACGACAAGAGCAATACAACATACATTCTGACAGAGAAAGGAAGAGAGTTCCTTCGAGAGTTTGTCAAGATCGAACACTTCTCCGAGGCCTTTGGTATCGAAATATGAAAGGTTATAAGCCAAATAGAAGTCTGACCTTCGACATGGGCCGGTAGATCAGTCCGGCAGATCGTCTGGTTCGCATCCAGAAGGCCGCGAGTTCAAATCTCGCCCGGTCCACCATATCTTATTCTGCCATAAGAGCCGATTTATCTATAGAACATATTAGAGCCGCATGGCCGAAGTCCTGTGTATGAGAATCAGGACAAAGTGTATGTAGCACATGCATCAAGTATGAAGAGAGTCATAAAGATAGACTTGGCACCAACAGACAGGATGCAACCAGTCATCGAGGAAACTGCTAAGAGAACATATAGACGTTGGGAACAAACATAGTATGGCTCAATATAATGAACCGAATCAGAGGCATCAGATATGAAAGAGAAGATCATTCAACAGTGGGAAGCAAATGCGGATGCATATACGCGCCTCATTGATGGAAAAGGAACACCACATCAACGGATAATCCTCTTACCTAGTATAAGACGACTGATGGGAAACGTTTCAGGAAAAGATTTGCTGGATGCAGGCTGTGGTGAAGGCTACCTTGATAGGCTACTCGCCAAAGAGGGGGCGAATGTGACAGGTATAGATATCTCAAGTCGATTGATCAATACCTGTATAGAGCGGGCTAAGGAAGAGGGACTTCAAATCCGGTATAAGGTGATGGATGTCTGTGATCTCATGGAGATTCCACCAGGCTCGTTTGATGTGGTTCTCAGTAACCTTGTGCTCCTAAATGTACCGTGCCTTGATATTGCTCTCAAAGGCTTCTACAGAGTACTGAGGCCTGACGGTGTAGCGATAGTTTCAGTCGTGCATCCCGCATTCAATTTCTATGGTCCGGGAAAATGGGAACTTGGTGAAAAGGATCCTGCTACAAGACGCAGAAGGGGAATCCACTTTATAGTGAATCACTATTTTGAGGAGATGCCATATGAGATATACTGGCGGACTCGTGATGGAGAGAAGTTTCCACAACCAATAACATTCTTCCATAGAACATTTTCCAGTTATTTCAATGCCGCGCTGAATGCAGGATTCATAATCGATGCGATGGAGGAGCCAATACCCGAAACCGAAGACCCCTTCTTTGAACGAGAGAAAAGGATCCCTGTCTTTTTGTCATTGAAACTGAGGAAACTATAGAAAACATGAGAGAGAAGGTCACAATGGAGAATGAAACAAAAGAGTTCAATGTTCGAACCAAATGGATCGAGGGGCCGAGGGGGGAGGTGATTGTTGACGGTATGCAATCAATCCAGACAGGAATGCCTCCCAAGTATCACACACCAGAGCATCTCCTTGTGGCTGCTGTTGCCGTCTGCCTCATGAACTCATTCGTCTACTTCACAAAGAAGATGCACATTAAGTTCGTTGATTTTGAAGTGGAGGGAAAAGGAGTCCTTGAAAAAGTTGGAAGAAGTTTCGAGATCACAAGAGTCTATCTGAGTGCCAGAGTCACAATTGATGATGACCAATTGAGGCAAAAGTTTGAGCGAGCCCTTGAACTGGGAGCAAAGTATTGTTTTGTGGCAAATAGTCTCAAGGCCACTGTTGAACACGAACATGAGATCGTGGTGGTGCAAAAAGGCAATCATTGATGCCGAGCAAAATAAATAGCCAACACCCAAACTCTTTTTCTAAGTATAGAAACTTGATGTGATGGTGAAAATTTTGACTGAAGACTCTCACGACTATGAAGTAAGGATCGACTGGACCCATGACAGGATCGGCGATCTCATCATCGAAGGAAAACCAACAATACAGATTGCCACACCACCACAGTTCGATGGTGGAGTACCCGGAATCATCTCACCTGAAGACCTCTTTGTAGCATCAGCAGCCACATGCGTTATGACGACTTTCGTCACTTTTGCCCAAAAATTGAGGTTCGACTACAAGGCGTTCTCCTGTAAGGGGATTGGCCGAGTAGAACGGGCCGAGAAAGGGTTTCTGTTCACTAAAATCGTGCTCAAGGCCACTGTTGTAATTGAGTCAGAGGATCTTAGACATAAGGCAGAGCGAGCCCTCGAACTTGCTGGGAAATACTGTCTTGTCTCCAATAGTATGAAGTGCGAAGTTGAGCACGAGAATACTGTTGTTGTCGAATAAGTACCGGAACGCCTAGGTAAAGCCTAGGCGTCATCGGTGATCTCAGGAGGTCTCACAAAGACAGACCCATCTGCCTCTTCAAGAGCCACTTCGACCAGACCACTCTTTTTCTTGGGTGAGCCAAATCGAATCTCTTCAATTCCGTGCATGGCTTGAAGGTCCTTGGCCCACGGTTGGAGGGCCTTAGGTACATACGCCTCCGGGAGCCCTTGACGCAGCGAGATACCTGCCTCTCGCTTGTATTTCCAGAAAGCACCATTCACTTGAAGAAGCAAGTTCGTATGTGCTGTCAAATCGGAGACCCACGATTTATTGACAGAGGGGTATGGCTCTCGATGTATACCATGCTCATTGTATAATTCACGGTAGATTTTGTCAGTGATGAATGGAGTGATCGGTGCCAGAGCCCGGAGAATTGTACGTAATGTCTCATGAAGGACAAACCAGCCGGACTTCTGTTCGGCCTCGCCAAATTTCTCCTCGCTATTGAAACACCGACCCTTGAGCATCTCCAGCACATGATCCGCAAAAAAGCTCCAAGTGAAACTACGAACTGCTTTTGCAGGGCCATGAAAATCCAACGTCTCACAGTCAGGGAGAATCGTCTCGACCATCTTATTTGTCTCTGCAAGAATCCACTGATCGACCGGGGTCAGGTCTTTGAAGTCAATATCCTCGGGAATCGGGAACATAGAAACGAACCTAGCGATGTTCCAAAGCTTTGTCATAAATCGGGCAACACCACTAAGCCGTTCTTCTGAGAAGCGAATATCACTACCGAGTCCCGCCTCGAGAACGCCAAAGAGTCGCATTGCATCAGCACCATACTTCGCAATAATGGGACCGGGAGGCGGGGAATTGCCCTTTGATTTAGACATCTTTATGCCATTCTCATCAACTACATGTCCTGATACCCAGACCTCCTTGAAGGCAGGCTTATTGAGAAGCTGATAGATGCGAAGGAGCGAGTAGTAGAGCCAAGTACGCACAATCTCCTTACCCTGTGGTCGAATGATATTACCAAAGGCCTTGTTGAAGAGATCATCATCACGTAGATAGCCAGTGATGTATAATGCACTGATTGACGAGTCCATCCAAGTATCGAAGGTTCGATCCTCCCCCCGGAATCCCTCAGAAGCCCCACACTTGGGACACTTGTTGAAGGGTGGGTCCTCCCGCCAAGGCTGATAATATCGAATCTCATCGTTCTCGGGAACCAATGCCGCGCCACAGGCGTTGCAATACCAAATAGGAAGCTCCGTGCCGTAGTAGCGACGCCTACTAATCGGCCAGTCTACTGAAACTCGATTGATCCAGTCAAGTAGAATCTGGCGATGGAATGGGGGGAAGAAGGTCGTGTCTAAGGCAATCTTACGCAACTCTTCAACAAACTCTGTCTGCTTCAGATAGTATTCATCCATCGCAATAAACTCGATAGGAGTATTACTTCTCCAGCAGAGAGGCACTCGTTGGACAGTTGGTTCCTGCTTGTAGAGGAGGCCATTTGCCTTGAGATCATCGATTATCTTCTTGCGTGCATCACGAACGGGCATTCCCGCATAGGGTCCTGCAGCCTCAGTCATAGTACCATCTGGGGAGATGGCCGCTATGGGTTTTAGTGCAAAGTCCCTGAAGGCCATGACATCAGCCATATCACCATAGCTGCAGACCATCAGAGCACCAGTTCCAAAGTCCATCTGAGCAGTCGCACTCTCGAGTATAGGCACTTCAAGGTTGAACAGAGGCACCTTTGCTGTTTTCCCAACATAATCGCTGTATCGTTTATCATCAGGATGAATGAATACAGCACCACATGCACAGAGCAGTTCAGGGCGCGTGGTTGCAATCTCTAAGGGTTTGAGACCCTCTACCTCAAAATAGAGGTAGTTGAGTGTACTGGGGCGTTCAGTATATTCAACTTCTGCATCTGCAATAGTTGTCCCACACTCATAACACCAATTATTTGGCCTGTAGTCGGTATAGATCAGACCACGTTTCCAGAGATCAATAAAGGTTGCTTGAGTGATAGCCCTATATTCCGGACTGTCAGTCTGGTAACTACCTTCAGGATCATACGTATTGAACCCTATACCAAAACGCTTGAAGGCATCAACGACCTCTTCTTGATATTTATCAAGCTGCTCTCTACATTTGGCAACAAACTCGTCACGAGGCGTTGTATGCATACTCATTCCGAATTCTTTCTCAACCCTGAGTTCGACGGGCAAGCCATTTCGATCAACACCAAGCGGAAAATTCACCTCTAGACCCTGCATTCGGCGGTACCGTGCGATGATGTCAATCTGCGTATAGTGCAACATCTGACCGAGATGCACATTGCCTGAGAGATACGGGGGAGGCGTATCCACACTGTAAATCGTCTTACCGGAATCAGGGTTAAATGCGTGTGTTTTTTCTCTCGACCAAATATCGATGAGTTCCTCTTCAGATGTAGGTTTCCATCTCTTTGAGGTGAGTGCTGGTTTGAACTTACCCAATGTGATTCAGTCTCCTTTGAGAAAGGCTCTGCTTGCAGGCCTTGACAAAATAATATGCTAAAAGAGTTTCTGGCTAATACAAGTTGACCATTCGCACAGTCTTAGGAACAAGACAGTATTGATCTTGTGATAAAACTGGAGAGGTATAGAACAGCTAGTACCTCTCCAATTAATGGTCTCATCCAAAGACCTTCTTGCCGATCAGAAGACCCACAATAATCGACACGGGAACGATTATGGCAAGAGCCATTACGGGGACACTTGCATCCAGATTGAGTGGGGATGACACACCAACCGATGCAACTCGATTGATTCTATTCATGACAGTATAATCGCTTGAAAAATTAGCACGGTGCAAGAGGCGATGCATCATAAATTGGTACTGGGATAGTACACCATCCGAGTCATATGAGACGGACAGAGAATACGTAAGAGTCCCATTCAGCTCCTCAGTCACATCCTCAATATTCACAGCAAAACTGAATGAGAATGCTCCATCAGAGGCGGAATACGTGAAGGTTGATTGATCAACAGTGGGATTGAATTTGGTATCGTTTATGGCTTGATCCCAGTTGGTGTCATGAGTACTCCAGATGGGATTGACAAAGAGGAACCGCCCTGGATGCGTGAAATGCGGTACAGGAGAAACAACTAAGGAGGTAGTTTCGGACCGATTGTTTCCATTGGAGTCAAATGTTGTAAGAGTCCAATAGACTTTGTTGTCTTGGAATGCCACACTATCATTATGGTCGGTATAGACAGGGATTCCTACAAAATTCCAACCCTTGAAATTATAATATATGAGATCATTTCCACCAGTCGATGTTATATTAAAGACGTGTATCTGAAACTCGCCAGTAACATCTGAGTTCACAACAGGGCCATTATTTTCCTGATAGACTTGTTCTAGCCAATGAACCGAGAAGCTGTAGGTCTTCCCAGGTACTGCCGCGTGCGTCGTTATTGGTGCAAGTAACATTATGAACGACAACATCACACATAGAATCATACTACCTCGTTTATTCATGAGAAACGCCTCTTGCAAGCAGTATATGGCCAACAATATAAACTCCACTGGGATGAAAGGCGACCTCAATTGCAGAGATCAAAGCAACTGGCGCCAAACGACAATAGTGAGAGGATTATATCAGTATGGACCAAAAAAAGAGAACCTGATTCAATGCGAGGAAACAGCATACTGTCAAATTGGTTTCGAAATTTCGAGAGGTTGGTTCATTCACACAAGCTTCATTAAGTGCCTACCGTCATAGGGCCCTTGAGAAGCGCAGAGGTAGAATCATGCGAGCAGTCTTGAAACTCGGAGGTTCGCTTCTGTACAGGGATGCGGAAGAGGCAAATCTCGAGCGAGTACGTGCATATGCCAACGCCCTCATCACTCTGACAGAAGATGGGCATCAGCTCGTTGTTGTAGTTGGAGGCGGAATACCAGCACGAGCATTCATATCAGCAGCAAGAACACTTGGTGCTAGTGAGACACAATGTGACTGGTTAGGTATTAAGATTGCACGCTTGAATGCGGAACTCCTCTCTGCGGCTCTTGGCAATGTGGCCTACCCGATCGTTGCAGAAACACTTGATGATCTTGAGAGAGCATTCATCAGTGGCAAGATCGTGTTGATGGGTGGTCTAACACCGGGACAGTCCACAAATGCAGTGGCGGCCTTGGCTGCTGAGGTGATTGGCGCAGATCTGCTACTCAACGCCACAAATGTGGATGGTGTCTATGATAGAGATCCGCAAGAACAAGGAGCAAAGAAACTTGATAAAGTGACCATTGACAAGCTTTCAACGATACTCTCTAGTGGCGGTGTGCGTGCAGGGGAATATCGCCTGTTTGACCCTGTTGCCATTCGCGTTGTCGCCCGGTCACGAATATCTACAATAATCTTTAACGGCACAAAACCAGAAAACCTGTCACGAATACTCGATGGCGAAAGAATTGGTACACTGATCATCCATGATGAGAAGACACAACCAGTGTAGGAGGTACTGTCGAGAATGAGAAAGTTGCTGGAAATGGTATTCATGTCAAAGGCTCAAACACGAGTTGTACAACATTTTCTCGACAGACCGAAAGAATTCTTTAACCTCAGTCGGATCGCTAAAGAAACGGGGCTTGCACACTCAACGATTCACCGTGTAGTACAGCCTTTAGTCGATATAGGACTCATCAAAGAAATCAAGGTGGGACGCCAGATCCGGCTCTTCATTCTCGAGTCCGAAGACCCCAAGTCAAAGATACTGATGGAATTTTATGATCGCATCAAACCACATCTCGAAGAACTACTGTAATAACTATAAGGAGAATGATCGCAATAGCACTTCGCCTACGGAAATGGCTATAAATCACTCGTGATTCATACATAACCAGTGCCGAGGTAGCCAAGTGGTCAACGGCGGTGGACTCAAGATCTAATGACCACAACTCTGAGGAGATATCCACTCTCGTAGGAGTTCGCGAGTTCGAATCTCGTCCTCGGCACCACTTCTTCTCAGGATGAAATATTAAAAAAGAGGGGAGGCGATCATGTCGCCTCCAAGTTCAATATCTCACCAACAGAGAGAGGCTCCGACGAGTGATCGGTGTCGGGCTCTCTTAGTGGAACAGCTTGGGGCTGCATAATGCAGCTCACCTCACAGTATTCAGAAAGGCATATGCAAGTGCCCTTGCAGAAGTCACGTTAGGTTTCGCATCAAGCTGTGCTCCAGTCCGGTTAGTTCGTGTAGAGGTCATGGTAGTTCATGAACTACCACATCGAAATAGTATATAATCCAGAGCCACAATTGAAGGTCACAATGTGAAGTCACATCATGTGACTATGGCCCGAAGACCATATCATTTTTTCAACAGTTTTAGAAGATCATTGATAGACCGCGTATTGATGACATCGGAGGCCGAGGCCCAACCACGACGCGCCTGAAAGACTCCATAGCGCAGATTATCAAGATCAAAGGTCTTGTGCGCATCTGTGTTGATGGCAATCTTGAGACCGTGGCTTATTGCCGAACGTACATTTCCTGCATCAAGATCCAGACGCTGGGGATACGCATTTACTTCCATAGCGACATTGTTCTTGCGAGCGACTTCGAATATAGCCTCAAGATCAATATCATAACCGGGACGCTTCAAAAGAAGTCGTCCAGTTGGATGACCGAGTATATGTGCATATCTAGACTCAAGCGCCGTGCATATTCGTTCGGTCATAGCTGCCTTATCCATCCGCATATTAGTGTGAACAGATACTGTGACAACATCTAGCTGTGCAAGAACGGCATCATCAATATCGAGCTCGCCATTTTGAAGAATATCGACCTCGGCGCCTTTCAGAATTCTAAGCTTCCACCGACCAGAACTGTTGAGTTCATCGATCTCCTCAATACGCTTGAGAATACGCGCCTCGTCCATTCCATTTGCAACAGTCAGATTTTTTGTATGATCGGAGATGCAAAGATACTCGAAACCCCGATCCTCAGCGGCCTGTATCATTTCCTCAATCGTATTCGAACCATCTGTCTGATTTGTATGTGAATGCAGATCTCCACGAATATCGGAGATCTCAACAAGTGAAGGAATAGTATTATTCCGAGCCGCTTCAATCTCTCCATGGTCCTCACGTAGTTCAGGAGGAATATACTCAAGACCGAGTGCCTTGTAGATCTCCGCCTCATCGGAGCCTGCGATTCTGGTATCGCCTCTAAAGAGACCATATTCATTGAGTTTGTAGCCACTCTGCTGCGCGAGAGATCGAAGACGGACATTATGGTCCTTGCTGCCTGTGAAATATTGCAGTCCGGCACCATAGCTCTCTGCGGGCAAAAGTCTCAGATCGATTTGAAGACGCGACTGAAGACGAATTGAAATCTTTGTGTCACCTTGGACAATGATATCTGCAATTTCTGGAAATGACGTAAATGCTTCTGCGACCTCATTGGGATGCTCAGTCTGAACAAGAATGTCAATATCACCAATGGTCTCGCGTCGCCGGCGCAAAGAACCAGCAATTTCAATGCGTATCAAAGTAGACGATCCTTTTAGATATTCAACGATACGTTCAGCCACTTCAAATGCATCCGCAAGAAGTGTGCGATGTAGACCACTACGTACTAGAGCAATGCCCTCTGCAATTTGAGCTATAGACTTCGCACCGAGCCGTGGAAGCCCCTTAAGGAGCCCAGCATTAAGAGCTTGCTCTAGAGATTCAATGTCGGTGATTTTCAAATGATCATACAGAATCTTGATCGTCTTAGGACCAACACCGGGAATGGCCTCCAACTCTGAAACGCGGATAGGGATCTTTTTGCGTAACTTTTCAAGTGTGGCAATCGTTCCGGTCTCAAGATATTCTTCTATCTTCTTTGCAATGGCCTTACCAATACCAGGAATGGCCTCTAGCTCGCCACGCTGAGCAATAGATTCGATGTCCTCACCAAGTGATTCGAGAGATCGAGCTGCTCGGGCATAGGCACGCGGCTTGAACTTATCTTTCCCCTCAATCTCAAGAAGTACACCGATTTCATGTAGAGCCTTTGCAATCTCCTGATTTTTCACATCTATGCCTCCCATTCGTCAGAATAGGGATCGATGGAACGAATGGTATCGACTACAGCTTGAAGGTTCTCATCTGGTGTATCGACACGAATGACACAACCAGGGGCAATGATGACGCCTTTAGGGCCAGCCTCACGTAGGACTGTCTTTATCTCGTCTTCTACATCGTCGGTGCTACCAGTCCTGAGAACCGTTCTGTGGTCAAGCCCACCAAGGACCGTCTTTCGAAACAGACGCTTGCCCTCTTTTAGGCTCAGTGCTGCACTCTGATCTTCCCAATTGACCCCACTCACACCCGGTTCACGAACAATATGTTTGAACCGGATATGCTCCCCAGAATTATGGGCGTGGAGATGTAAGACTATGTATTTGGCCCTACCTCGTAGACGAGTGATCATCTTAGCAAGACTTGGAAGAACGAACTGCGTGTAATATTTGTCGCTGATAGCAGATTCTGTAGAATGCTGTGAGGCAATAAAAAGACCATCTGCACCTGCATCAAGTGTCGCCTTTGCAAAATCAATCATGACCTTGGTAATCATTTCAAGAACTCGTTCCATTAACTTCGGGTGACTTTCAAAATACTCTGTAAGTGATGCCTCACATAATTTTTCAGCCACCATAGGGGGATCAAAGATGGTGGCCAGTGTGGGGACTCGGTCTTGCGCATACTTGTGAATTAGTTCAACTGCCTGAACTTGACGGCCGAACTCCCCGGAATTCACATCGACTGCTTCCAAGACTTCCCAGTCACTTGCCTCTTTCACACGACAACTCTTACACGCTGTTGAACCTGATAGAGCACCATCATAGTACACATCACAACCCCAATCGACAACAGGATAGCGGCCATGAAAGGATATCTTTAGCAAATCGTGGTCGTATTTTTTATGGAAGGCAATCTCGGCCTCAGCAAGTCCCTGAGGTGTACGATCTTGTTCAGGGTGATGTCGCCAAAGAGAGAAAGGGATTGACTCACCAAGATTACCAAGAAATGCGTCTCTAACAAGTTCGAACTTTGTCATGGCACAGAAGGAGAGTAATCAAGACATAATAGAGTTGCGTCAGGACCATTTTGGCGTAGAACTGGCCACGTTCCTGACGCATGGCAAGATACAGATCACTCTATGAGATCCTTTGCAATTCTGCCTAGGCGAGGGTCATTATCCAAGACATCACCAATCTGTTTCTTACTGACGGCCAATCGGATTTTCTTAGTCCGGCCATACCGGCCCTTAGAGATGATTGTTGTATTTATGAGCCCAAGCATATCCAGCTCGGAGATCAGATCCGAGACACGTCGTTGGGTCAGTGTATCAAGAGAGAGCGCTCGTGCCACTTCTGTATAGACATTAAAGCACTCCCCAGTAAAGATGTCGCGTTGCCCCTTTTTGGTCAGAAGAAACACGGCAAATAGTACAGCCTTTGATTGCATAGGGAGTGTCTTTATGGCCTCTGAAACACTATCACGTTCGAGGATTTTCTGGGCCTCTCGGACATGAGCCTGTGTGACCTTATCGTCACCCTTACGTTCTGCAAGCTCTCCAGCGGTCCTCAAAAGATCAAGAGCACGTCTAGCATCTCCATGTTCTTGAGCTGCAAGAGCTCCCACTAGGTTGATGACACCTTCATCAGCAATGACTCCATCATTAAAGGCCAACTTGACACGTTGCTCAAGGATACCCTTCAACTCTACCGCATTGTACGGAGGGAAGACAACTTCTTCTTCGCCAAGGCTGCTCAAGACTCGTGGGTCAAGCATCTCCTTGAACTTGAGATCATTGCTAATTCCAATAATAGAAATACGACTCTTGGTGAGTTCGCTGTTCATCCGGGTCAATCCATATAGAATATCATTGCCTTGACTGACATCACGTTTTAGAAGGCTGTCCACTTCATCAAGCACAACAACAAGTATGTTCTCGGTCTCATCAAGTTTGCCCTTCAACACGGTACGAATCTCATCAGTGGGAAGCCCCGTAAAGGGAACCTCGGAGCCATCAGGCATTCGCGCGCCAATCTGCTCACATAGACTTCTGAGCACACGATAGTTAGTACCAACTATTCGACAGTTTACAAAAGCACTCAGGGGCGGCCTGACGCTACTATCCGTAGCCTTCTCAACAAGAGCATTCAATACATATTTGGCAACAACCGTCTTTCCCGTACCAGTCTTACCATAACAGAGAAGATTAGAGGGCGGCGCTCCACCCAATGCAGGACCAAGTATAGATGCGATACGACTCATCTGTTCTTGACGATAGGGCAGTTTATCTGGAACAAACGTCGGTCGCAGTGCACTACGATTGCGAAAGATCGACTGTCCATGAAGGAACTTGTCAAAGAGCTTGTCCAAAGGCTTTTCCAACCGCTATATCAACTCCACAGGAAATTATGGTGGTTTCCACTGTTTCCTCTGGAACCACTGGAACTTGAACCGAAATAAAGGCACGTATTACGAACTTGATTTGTTAAACAACAAGACTATTATCAAAAATCCTAGTCCGCAGCATAATCACAAGGATTCTGGTAGCATGAGGCTGCGCGATCTCGAGATAACCCTTGAGCAATTAGAAAAAAGTGCTGAACGAGACGTTTCCTTGGAAGATTATCCGACCCCGGCGCCAATTGCAGCAGCCATTCTTTTTGCCGCCGAGATGGAACATGGTGACATCTCTGGAAAAGTTGTCTGTGATCTTGGATGCGGTGATGGGATATTTGCAATCGGTGCTGCGTTAATGGGTGCGAAACGTGTGCTGGGAATTGATATACAATCCAAAGCCTTAAAGGTCTGCCAGAGAAATTCCAAAATGCTCGGGACAGATAGTGCAACAGACTGGGTCCTTGGGGAGATTGCCTCTCTTCAATTTCGAGAGTCCGTTGATACCGTTGTTAGCAATCCTCCCTTTGGGGTCAAGAAAAAAGGAGCCGATATGACCTTCCTGAAGAAGGCACTGTCCATAGCTAAAGTGACATATAGTATTCACTTGGCTGGTGAGAAGAACAGAACGTTCCTAACAAGGAACATCAGTAGACTCGGAGGACAAGTGACCCAGATCGAAATGTTCGAATTCCCGATAAAAAGACAGTTCGAGTTTCACAGAAAAGCGAGGCACATGATTAAAGTTGACCTATACCGCGTAGAGAGGCGATAAATATGGCGGATGTAAAAAGTGGAGATGTTGTAGTGCCAGGAGACCAGTTGTGCGTGATTGAAGAGTTCATGCCCAGCTTTGGTACGTATGAAGAAGATGGAATTGTATTTGCAGCCACCTCTGGAGAGGTAGCAGTGGATTTCAAGAGACGCGAGATTAAAGTGGTAGATGCAGATGGTTCAGTACGTCTTGCACTCCCCATGCGGGGAGACATTATGCTGGGAGAAGTGATCAATACCTATGAACAGAGGGCAGAAATTAGTATAGTCAGACGAAATGGTCGGGATCTTCATAATGCCCTTATTGGAGAGATTCACATCAGCAATGTGACACGCAGATATGTCAAGTCGATGCATGATGTACTAAAACCCGGAGACATCGTTCGCGCCAAGACTCTAAACACCCACACTATTCCGGTAGAACTTAGTCTGGTGGGGCCTGATCTTGGAGTCATTTTTGCCAAGTGTGGTAAATGCGGACATCCCCTCACGCTCACAACCCATAACAATATGATCTGTCTACAATGTGAAAACCGAGAGACCCGAGAAACTGCCAAGGACTATGGTCAGCGATTTGGCCTAGAGGTGAGACCGGATTTAGCACCACGAAGAAGACCATCACGCGGCCCACCCCGTGAGGACAGATATTATAGAGGCTCAGATCGACGAAGAGGCCCCCCACGAGGACATAATGACAGACGTGATGGTGGAAGAAGCAGATCATACGGGCGCGACTCACGAGACAGGAGAAGATACTAATGGAACCAAAGATAATTGAGAACACAAGATACGAACTCAAAGTGGAATTTATTGGGGAAGGTCACTCTTTCTGTAATCTACTCCGTAAGACACTTCTAGAGGAGCCTTCTGTCGACTTTGCAGGGTACAGCATTGATCATCCACTGTTGGCGAATCCAGTATTCACCCTCAGAACAAAGCGTCGCCAAGCAAATGTGGTCATGAGAGAAGCCATTGAAAAGTTACTTGCACGCGCAGAAGAATTCCGCAAGAAGTTCGTACAGGCTGTTTCGGATTACGATATTGAGAGCTAATTCTCAGGCGAGTGCTCACATGTGGGACAAATTCATCCCTCATGACAATGTTCGGGATATCATGAACGACACCGGGCTAGCACAGATTGGAGATGCTCTCGTCAATTTTTGCTATTCACTGGCCAAATCACTTGCCATTGGCAAGCTGTCTGGAGAAAAAGTAAGAGATAACATTCTTGCCAGAGCAATTAGAGCAACAGATCTCTACCGCCAGATCGGTAAGAGAACTGATGCGGGGGGCGCAGGCGACGCATATGAGGCATTAATGGGATTTCTCTGGCTAAAAGAGGAAACAACTGTTGAAGAGATCGTACAGATGCTTGTAGAGGAATTGCCCCTTGAAACTTCAACGAGCAGAAAGAAGGAAACCGAGATCGCGGCATATGCATTTCAAAGACTCCTCGAAAGGCTATCAGACAGACTTCCACTCTAAAAGAAAAAGATTCACACCTGTAAAACCATATATTAATAATATGAGAAGAAGAGCGCAGCTCTGTTCTGCATCGTCATAAACATGATTCGTAATTCACGGTATAATCCCCAAAAGATGCCAACTGGTAACAATCCGACGAGAGAACGACCAGTAGCAATCCTTAATTGATTGTCAGAAATAGCGTAAGTCAATAGTGAGGTAAATGAAACATGGAGTTCTGCGATAAGTGTGGAGCAATGATGGTTCCTGTAACATTAGAAGACGGAAAAAGAGTTCTCAAATGTCGTAGTTGTGGGAACATAAAGGAACTTAGCGGATCTCTCAAGGTATCAAGAGAAATTAGCAAGACTCCAAGAGACAAGATCATCGTAGTAGAGGACGACTCTGTACCAATGCCAATAACAAAAGCGACGTGCCCAAAATGTGGAAACAATGAAGCATATTATTGGACAGTACAGACTCGCCGAGGAGATGAGAGTGCCACGGAGTTTTACCGATGCACAAAATGTAAACACACATGGCGTAATTATGGGGGATAACAGCGGCCCGACAATATTATAGAAGCTTAAAGCATTAGGCAGAAGAATAAATATAGTAGTAGCACGAGGACGAGCAATGTGAGCGAAAAAAAATTCAGACCAAAAGCTTCAGCCCCCCTGAGGACTATAAGATCCCTGACGTCTGACATTGATGGCCCGGTACGAATTCTTGGCTTAGTGATTGAGTCAATGCCGGGAAGCGCCATAATCCAAGACCTATACGATGACATAGAGAAGGCTGCAACGATCAGAGTTCTAGTCGAAGGCGAACTAGTGCCAGAACACAAGTACATCTTGATTGGGGAAATCACTGAGAAGAAAGACTCTAATGGAGTAACCCTCATATTGAATGCGAACATTGCTCATGATGTCAATAATTTGGATGTTCGCCGTTTCAAGAACACTCTTGATCTTGAAAGACAGGTTCATTCGTACCTCATCAGATAAGGAGGAGCAAAGATGTTTCATGCAACACTCGACAGCACCAAGACGTGGAAAAAGATAGTAGATGCTCTGGCGACCCTTCTTACGGAAGTCAATTTCGTAATCACAGATAATGGGTTGGCCCTTTGTCAACTCGACTCTTCTAAGGCCGCTATGATTGACCTTAATCTGCCAGCAGGGGTATTCCAAGAATTCAATTGTAGTGTCACACACAAAGTCTGTCTTGGTGTGGATGAGCTGGTTAAGATTAGCAAACGCATGGCTGCGGACGATAGACTTGAATTCAGCATCGATGAAAAGGGCCAAAAATTCGTAATCCGAATGATAGGCCAAGCAGATAGAAAATTCAGCCTAATGCTGCTGACACCACCAGACGAGGATCGAAAGAGCAAGTCGATGCCATATGACATAAGAGCAGAGATCTATGCGGATGCGTTCAAACAGGCAGTAAAAGACATCGAGGTTGTTTCCGGTCACATCAGAATCATCGCAAAGGACAACACACTCTCGTTTACAGGTGGAGGAGATATCGGAGAAGCCAATGTCACCCTTAAGATTGGTGAGGAATCACCTCTATACGACCTTGAGATAAAGAAGGACTCCTCTGCGATGTATGCATTGAGCTATCTTAGTGACATCATCAAGGCAATCTCTAGTGATACAATGACCCTCCAGTATGCCACTGACAAACCACTTCAGATAGAGTTCGGAGTGGCTGAAGGCGGAACAATCAAGTTCATTCTTGCACCACGTATCGAGAGAAGGTGAACTCATCTTCGCATTCAGAGTTATGGCGTAGCCACATCATCAGGTATGTTGTACCAAGAAGACAATCATGCCTGTGTTCATCGGAGATGAGAGTACAATGTCTGTAAGGAATCGAGAGAAAAGGCAGAGATTTCTGCGATTGACGTTCCAAGAGTATTATCGTCACCATGCAGACATGATAGATACCCCACAAAGATTACATATGAGAGAGTTCGCATTTGAAACATGGGAGTATACATGGCGCTGTGTTCAACGTACGGATACAGACGAAACAGGCAGACCAATTCGCAAAGGCTGTGGAAACAAGGGCACATCACTTCTTCGCCCATCGACGTGCCCCAAATGCGGAGCAACTGGAGTGACTGCCACTAATTGGTCACGCCACCTAGGATTTCGCACGAGTGATGCACTAAAGAAGGAACTTGCAACAAGAGCACCTCATAGTGTGTACCATTCGGCTGCATTCTACAAGATCCCCGTAGCAAGAAGTATGTATGAGAAGCAGTGGCAGGGTGCTGAGCTTGTCTTTGATATTGATGCCGATCATCTGGATGCTCATTGCACAAAGGAACATGATGGGTGGGTCTGCGCGAACCCAGAGTGCCGAGAAACGGGATGGGGCGAACCACCAGAAAAAGGATGCCCCAATTGCGGAGGGCAGGAATTTCTCCGCCGAAAATGGATCTGTGATCGGTGCCTCGACGATGCAAGACGCAACACGCTAAAGGTTTACGACGACTTCTTGATTGATGATCTTGGGATTGACCCAAAGGATCTCCAGCTGAATTATAGTGGTCATAGAGGATATCATATTCGCGTAAGGGACCCGCGGGTATTCGAGATTCATGCAGCCGGACGTGTTGAGATCGTCCATGCAATCACAGGGGTAGGTCTGGACGGGACTCGCGCAATTAATGCAATCATGGGTGTTCCCACAATCCCCCCTAGGACGGTACCTGGATGGGGCGGACGAATTGCAGATGCACTAATTGAATTCTTGAGGAATATTGACGAGTATAAAGAGAAAGACCGTTGGGTGAAAGCCCTTAGAACTTCTCGTGAGGCCCTGATACAAGGACTCTTGCTAAATCCGCCCAGATTGGAAAAAATCACGGGAATAGGTACAAAGACGTGGCAGGAAATTGTAACAATAGCAGTCATGAGATATGGTGGAAAGATCGATGTTCCTGTCACTCACGATGTCCATCGAGTGATACGACTGATAGGAAGCCTACATGGAAAGACCGGTTTCACGGTCACACCATTGACCAGAGATTCGATTGAAGGATTTGATCCGTTTCGAGATGCGCTAGCCTTTGACGATGACCCTCTAAAGATTCGAGTTCTAGGTGGATTACTTGAGGTCCCACGTTTCAGAATTGGGGATGAATTATATGGGCCATTTGGAGATGAAATAGTAGAACTTCCTACAAACGCCGCAATGTTTCTCTTATGCAAGGGAGTGGCTGTACTTGAGTAATAAAAAATATGAGAATATCCGAAGTGTTTGGGAGGAAGAAACCCAATCGACTACGCTGCAAGACCTTGATGATTTGACTCTAGGGCAGATGGGAGAATACCTTGCGGAAATACGATTGGCACTTACAGAGGTACCTGCAGAGAATGTGATTCAGGCGGAATTATACACGCGTGAGATAGAAAACATCGAGTATATGCTAAAAGATCTCTTACTTTTTCGAAGAGAAAAAATACTTAGAGCTGCCTTCGAGGGAAGTGAACCAAAAGGGACAATGACTCTTGCTGAAGAGGAATTCTATAATCGCATTACACGGGGAATTCAGGGGCATTCGGAATTTATCGATGCAATACTTACAGGAAGACCACTTACCATTCACGATGAGCCAACCAGTTCAAGCGAAGACCTACCCGAAGAAGAAGAGGAAATGGAGTATATTGCAGTGCGTTTTACTCGGCCAATAGATACACCCTTCATGGGACTAGACGAACAAACATACGGGCCGTTTAAAAAAGAAGATATTGCTACAATTCCGGTAGTCAATGCACAGGCATGGCTCAGAGACGGAACGGTCATCAGAGTGATAATTGAGAAATCAGAGGACCGTGAATAAATTGGATCAAGAAGAAATCAGTCAACGACTTGAAGATATCATTGAAAAAATTAAGATCCAGCAGGAGCAGGCCGACAAAAGATGTGAAAAGATGGAGGTCTCTCTCACCGGGACCTTACGATTATTGTCTGACAACACTTCAATGATACATAGTCTTCAAGGAAACCCTGATGCATTGAAAGGTTATTTACTTCGTGAGACCAGTAATCTACGAAACTCAACCTTTGCAGATTGGACCAGTATACTTGCACTTCTTCAGACATTACTGAACGACTTGCGAAAGTAATAAGAGCGCGGCCATCCGTGTTGTAGTCATGCAGCCTAAAACGCAGTACATCATCATTGGTACGTGGATTCTTGTCATTTGCTTCGCACTGGCTGGGGCATTTACGTATCCACTAAATCAATGGAACATTCTACAGATAGCATTGTGGGAAATCGTTACCATAGGTTGGCTGTCAATGCTTATGTTGCTAATATACAAAAAGAGCCTTCCGGGGCAATAAAATCATGTAGAATTTGAGAGTTTAACACATATCTCTAAATGCTGAAACTTTTAATACACCTATCTACTCGAAAGCCACCTATCGCCCGACAACAACTGAGGCTAATGGTGGAACTCATGGCTGAAACTAAAGACAAAATCGATCCCCCAGTCACATTGGTCGAACCCATCGATATGTCTAGACTGGATTCCAGTTTCCGTAAAGAGATTCAGAGTATGCCTGACGGAAATGAGTTAAACGCATGCTTTGCCTGCTCCACATGCACGGCAGCATGCCCAATTGCAAATCAATGGACATACAAGCCGCATCAGCTCATTCGCATGATACTCTTAGGAATGCGGGAAGAGGTCCTCTCATCCAAGGAAATCTGGGAATGTTTGACTTGTTTTCAGTGCCAAGAGCGCTGTCCGCAGAATGTCAGAGTCACAGACATCTTATTCGATTGCAAAAACCTTGCAGCTGAAGAAGGAAAAGTCCCAGATAGTATCAAGGGCCTTGCTAAAGAGCTCATTGAGAAGGGCCAGCTGTATGTGATCACTGCGGACTGGGAGAGAGAAGATCTTGATTTAGAACCAGAAGTGCCCGGCATGTCCACAGATGAGTTCAGGGAGATTCTCAAGGCGACACGAACAGGCAAAATTGTAGGTGGTGAGTAGAAATGCCAACATACAATCTCTACATGGGATGCAGTGTCCCAGCAAATTACCCGAATTACGAGGCTGCAACGCTTAAGGTTGCAGAGGCACTTGGCATGGAACTGATATACATGGATGGTGTTGGATGCTGCGGCAGTCCCAATCTGAGAGCCATCGATTATTTTGGGTGGCTAGTAGTAAATGCACGAACCTTGGCGATTGCTGAAAAGAATGGGCATGACATAGTCACACCCTGTAACGGATGTTTTGGATCGCTCAAGGATGTCTTGTATCATCTCAAACACGATAAAGAAGACATGAAAAAGGTCAACGACGAACTAAAGAAATACGGTCTTGAACTCAAGGGCAATGTTAGAGTACGTCATGTTGTCGAGGCGATGTATACAGACATAGGCATTGAAGCAATCAAGGCCAAAGTGACACGACCACTTGATGGTGTCAAAATCGCAGTACATTATGGATGCCATATTCTGAGGCCTAAAGATGTGACGGAGATAAATCCTGAGAACCTTGATGATCTGCTTCGAGCGACGGGAGCAACAGTTGTAGAATATCCCCTCTGGAAACAATGTTGTGGCGCAACAGTACTTCCTGTAAACGAAGAACTGGCGATAAGATTAGCCCATGACAAACTCAAATCAATGAAAGAAGCAGGTGCTGAATTCGCCATGGTCATTTGCCCCGCTTGCGGCAATCAGTTGGATCTCCAACAGTTTGGAATCAAAGACACATATGGTGTCGAGTTCAATCTCCCGGTCTTATTCTATCCACAAATACTCGCACTGGCAATGGGTATGAGCGAGGACGAAGTGGGTCTTGAAATGAACAGAGTTCCTGCTGACCCGATCCTTAGTCATTTTGTAGAGTAAAGAGGTGAAATGAATGGTGACTCACCCGGTCCTTGTAATCGGAGCAGGCGTTGCAGGACTGACTGCTGCTGTCGAACTGGCTGACTCAGGAGTTCAGACTGTTCTTATTGAGCGCAACTCGACGGTGGGAGGTAATGCTCTCGACTTGTACAAGGCATTTCCTACCGATGATTGCTTCTATTGCTTTGAGGGCAATCGATGGCGACCCGGTATCAGAAAGTGTTTCTACAGGAGTGCACTGCTGGACCAACCTAATCTGACCCTAAAGATCAACACGACTCTCAAGGAGGTCACTGGTGAGCCGGGCAAGTTCAAGGTGGTACTCTCAATAGGCCCCAGATATGTGGACCCGGTAAAATGCATCATGTGCGGAATTTGTATGGAACACTCAAAGGCGTTTTCGTTGATATCGCCACAATGCCAACCGCAGGCGGTGGTCTATAATCCAGACAAGGCCGATGAGGGAGTAGCACGGGCTGTAGAAGAGTGCCCCACGAAAGCTATCGACATTGAAGCCCAACCCTCAGAAGAAACAATCAATGTTTCCGACATCATAGTTGCCACAGGATATCACGAGATGCAACCCGTAAATGTAGACGAGTATGGATATGGCCGAATTCCAAATGTCATCACCCAATTAGAACTCGCGCGAATGCTTGACCCGAATGGTATCACGGGAGGCGTTCTCACAAGACCATCTGATGGAGAACGTGTCAAGAGTGTACTAATGATTCAGTGCGTTGGAAGCAGGGATGAGAAGTATTATCCATATTGTTCCAAGATCTGCTGCATCTTTGCACTTAAACATGCAAACATCATCGCACTGGAACGAGAGAACGTTAGTGTCAACATTGTCTATATGGATATTAGAACGTATGACCGATACGAGAGATACTATCGCGAGGCAAGAGAGGCGGGTGTCAATTTCATTCGGGGGCGCGTTCAAAGGGTAAAGCCCAGTGAGAACGGAGGTATAGAGGCCATTGTGTATGACTCATTACTGAACCGATATCTGAAATTTGATACTGATCTATTTGTTCTCTCTTCCGCATTGGAAGCACCAAAGGGGAGTGAAGAGATAATCAAAGCATTGGGACTGAGAGAGTCTAATGGGTTTGTCGCACCTGCTGATCTCGAAACGGAAGAGAACGTTGTTGTAGGAGATCATGTGTATGCATGTGGAACGGCCTTGGGTCCAGCAGAAGTACCAGAGAGTGTCACACAAGCTCGTGCGGTGGTTTCAAAGATTCTTCAGAGCAGGATGTGATTGTCATGACTGAAAAGACAGCTGTAATTCTATGCACCTGCGGAAAGACATTACATCTCGATTACGAACTCCTGCAGACAGAATTGGAGAAGATGAATGTAGCCGCATCGGTCACCATCTGTGACACTTTATGCCAAGAGCCAGGACTGGACAGACTCAGGGAAACCATGCAGTCCGCCAATGGAAGAGTTGTAATTGCTGCATGTTCAAGCCAGAAGATCCACCCAAGGATCCTCAATTATCTCACCAGCAATAACATGGATACCTCAATGATACACTATGTCAATATTCGGGAGCATTGCGCATGGGTCCATGAAAATCAAGATGAGGCAACAGAAAAAGCATTATCTATGATCCGCGGCATGACCGCCCTGTCAAGTCGAGCTCAACCACTCAAGATAGAATCAAAGACGATAAAAAATCACGTCACAGTAATCGGAGGAGGGATTGCAGGAATCGAGGCTGCCCTGAATTTAGCAGGGCTTGGATATGAGGTCACCCTCATCGAACTAACCGATCACCTTGGAGGGCATATTCTCCATCTCCCGGTAATTGCACCGACTGAAAAGTCAGGAAAAGAACTTCTCAGTGGAAAACTGGCAGCCCTTGAGAAGGAGAAGAAGATCTCGGTCATGCTCAATACGCGCGTCAAATTCGTAGAGGGAGAGATGGGCGCGTTCAAGGTGCACTATGAGCAAGAGAATCAAGAAGAAGAGGAGATTCTCGATACATCAGGTATTATTTTGGCCATGGGATTCAAAGAGTTCAAACCTACTATGATGGAAGAATATCAGTATGGAAAGAATCCTGATGTCATTACACAATTCGAGCTATCAAAGATGCTTACTGAAGACAGGTTAGTCCGACCCTCTGATGGAGGACCAATCAAGGAAGTAGTAATGATCCAATGTGTCGGAAGTCGTTCTGAGGAATTCAAGAGGGATTGTAGCAAGCTTTGCTGTACTTTTGCAATCGATAACGCACTCGAGCTTGTCAAATACAACCCAGACATTCGAGTACGTATAATCTACATGGACATACGAGTTCCGTTTGAACACGAGATGATCTACAAAGAATCACGTGAGAAAGGCGTTGATTACATACGTGGCCGGGTAAGTATGGTCTGGAAAGAGGGAGATAAGACACGAGTTAGATTCTATGACTCTCTCTTGAACCAGTATTTTGAGACCTCTCCCGATCTCGTAGTACTATCGGCAGCAGTGCTACCACCCGATGGAGTATATGAACTCTCTGAGAGCCTTGGGTTTGCAGTGGAATATGATGGGCATGTCAAAGAATTGTATGGAAAACTAAGACGAAATGAAACAAGACGAAGAGGGGTAATAGCTGTAGGTGCCGTGACACGCCCACAGTTCGTTCATGAGTCGATAATCGAAGCGCAGGCGGGAGCACTTGCAATACATAGTGAACTACAGGGCGGGAAGATCGAAACACTGGCGCGTGGCGCAGTCCTCAACACGGATGATTGTGTTGGGTGTAGCCTCTGTGCTCAACAATGCCCACGTGGAGTACCTCTTATGATAGAGCAGACTGAGATTGAAAATGAAACTGGCACTGAAAAGTTTCTCTTCAAGGCGTCAATTGATACCCTCAACTGTCATGCATGTGGGGTGTGCCAGAGCCTTTGCCCATCAGGAGCGACACAGCTGAACTTTCTAACAAACGAGCAACTCTGGGCTCAGATTGCTGCCACGCTCGAAGGTGCGGGTCCAGATCAACCAATAACACTCTGCTTCCATTGTGAAGAGTGTGCGGTCTCCACGATAGATATTGTCGGTACACGGAGAATGAGCTATCCAAGCAGTACTCGCCTGATACCTGTACCATGTGCTGGCCGAATCAGTATCATCGATATTCTGAAGGCATTTGAACACGGGGCAAGCACGGTCATGATTGCTGCATGTGAAACAGACAGGTGCCATATGGGGGGGACTGGAAACGAAATCGCGCAGGTACAAGTTGATGTGGCAAGGGAGATTCTCAATGCAATTGGATGGAAAGGAGAAAGAGTAGACATGTTCCGAATGTTCAGTGCTGAACCAGAACGATTCACACATGCAGTCGAGGAGATGGTTAAACGAGCACACGAGTTCGGACCAACACCCGTGCATACTGGAACAGCAGGCAAATGGATGGAGGTGACCGAATGAACGAAACAGTCCAAGAGAGACAGATTCCTCCAAAACGTCAGCGAATGCTGGATATGATAATGGTCCTTGGTGGACTCAAAGAAGAGGCGGCTGTGCCGCTTAGTCGTGTCAACGAAGAGATCAACACATTAAAGACCGAACTTGCTTCATTGACAGATGAGATACTTGAATTCCCTGAGAGGTATCTCGAAGAGTTCCGCATAGCCGCTGAAAAAGTAAAACTTCAGGAACAGATTGAAGACACTTCGGTCTTAACTGAGGCGTTATCAAACCTCGAAGATGCCATTACTAAAAGTAACTCTGAAACCCTAATAGGCCTTCGAGAGTTGCTCAAGTCGGCAATGGTCGAGGCAGAGAGAGAAGAGGCAGCAGGCCAGCCAGCAGAGATTCCGGACACTGAAACGGTCATCACACCACTTCCGCAGATAATCAAAAACATAGACGAAGTGATTACGACATTTGAACGAGAAAAGACTGAACAAGCAGAGGCGGCCGCAGAAGAGCTGACCACCCTTGCAGATGCTTTCAATAGCCTTGCAGAACAGGCGCAAAAAGACCCCGAGGCGGCTTTGGAGGCACTTCAAAAGATCGGCACCAAGACCAGGTATGGTCCTTTTGTAAGAGCAGCAGGTCAACTAAAGAGAGCCTTACGTGACAAAAGAGTGTCCCCGGAACGATTCAAGGTCCTTGTCACCACCAATATGCTTGTCGAATTACGAAGAGGCATCATTCTATTTGCCTTGAGGAATATGGGATCAAAGACCACGATTCAGCTTGCAGAACTGCTCAAGACCACCCCTGATAAGATCCAACAGGCATTGATTACAATGTTTGACCGTAACGAGATCGAGGTTGTAGGGATAGAAGAGGACTCGCCAGTTATTGCGAGAGTTCACAGTGCAATCCCTGAAACCACGCTAACAGTCAAACGGGTCATTCAACAATTGAGAGGCGTCCTAAAATCGGTAGAGGGCAAGTCTGCTGAGATTCTATCCAATGCAATAAGAAATCTCTCAGACATTCTTGAGCGACTACAATTGCTTGGCGAGTATGACACAGTCAAAATCGCTGACGACACAAAGAGCCTGAGAGAGATTGCAGACAAGAGTACCGAAGCAATACTCAGCACACAGATATCTGGAAATACAGAAGAACTTCGCCTACTCATTTCAGCAGGACTTGAAGCATTTGCCCGATTTAGACTAAAGATAACCCTCGAGAAGGGACCAAATTTGGTCTCGGGGATGAACGTCTATGGTGAACAACTTGATCCCAAGGTCTACAGGCAAATCATGGACTCGTACCTTGAGAATGAATTAGAACGGGGTGCCATTCTACTCTTAATTCGGGATCATGGTGCCATGACAACAGAAGACCTTGCAAAGAAGACGGGAATCTCTCCAGACAGAGTCTTACAACACGTACTGAGGATGAAACGTGATGAACTTCTCACGATTGCAGGGGAGAAACATGGCTATGTCCTCTATGATGTCCCAAGAACCCCCAATGAGGCAGAGGTTGCGATTCTGACCATAACTGGCTTGGCCAATGACCTCGTTGAGGCTCAAGCAGAACTACAGGATCTCATCAAAGGCTTACAACCCAAAGACATTGGGCGTCTCGTAAACACACTAGAGGTCTTTTCAAAGGCAAGAGACAAAATGGCCAAGATCACTGTTGGAGATGCGATTGTGGGAGTAGAGGTCTTAACGAAAGTTGAAGACAAAATTAAGACTGCATTATCTAAAGCGTACAAGACACGAGCAAGGATTCCCAGCACCCGTCCAAAGGTGACAATTGAGGATCTCATGGAGGTCGATGTGCCCTCGGTCATGGAAGAATATAGAGATATGATGGGGTATGCTCCACTGCTCGGGTTTGGAACTGTTAAATGGGATGGTTCTAAATGCCTCGGATGCAAGTCATGCGAACTTGCGTGCCCAGAAGATGCAATCTTTCTAAAGCCAGTCATCGATGTCCCAAGTTTCTTCGAATTCGGTGATGAGAGCCTTGCGAAGCTCCCAGTAAATAAAGCTCTATTCTATAGAACGATTAAATCGCTCGCTACTAGAAAACCGAAGGTGCAAATCACTCTCGAGAAAGAGGCGCCAGGATTTGGGAGCATCGAAGTTGACCTATGGCTCTGTGTCGCCTGTCGTACCTGTGTCAGACGATGCCCAGCACCAGACGAAGGAGCACTTGAGTTAGACCTCAAGTGGAGCCTCCCCGAGGTGGTCAAACACATCACAGCAGAAATGCAGTGAGAGTATACTTCGCGCCACTTCAAAAGGCACATATAGTTCAGCAGCTGATGTTGATAGTATTGTGAACTTTGAGGTGGTGCCATGATAGATTTCACGCTTACAGATGAGCAAAGAGAACTCCAGTCCAAGGCCAGACAGTTTGCGCAGCAGTATATGATCCCATATGCACATTATTACGATAAGACTGGAGAGTTCCCCAGACCAATTATCAAGAAGGCATGGGAAGAGGGTTTCATGAATCTCTCCATCCCCAAGGAATTCGGTGGGGCAGGTCTCGGTGTTCTTGAACAGTGCATAGTGGTCGAGGAGATGGCCGCAGGTTGCGCAGGAATGACGACCAGCATCTATGTCAATAGTCTTGGTGCTGAACCTATACTAGTCGGAGGAAATAAAGAGCAGAAGGAGAAATATCTCCGTCCACTGACTGAAGACTTGAAATTCATCTCCTTCGCCTGCTCAGAACCAGGTATGGGAAGTGATGTTGCCGGAATCAAGACACGTGTCAAAAAAGAGGGGAGCCATTATGTCATCAACGGAAGTAAGTTCTGGATCACCAATGCACCTTATGCAGACTATTTCACCGTGATCGCATCGCTGGACCCGGATAAGCGACACAAGAGCCTATGTGCCTTCATAGTCGACGCTGACACACCGGGTCTCAAGACGGGGCGCCCTGTAGAAAAGATGGGCCATCGCGCGTCTACAACCACCTCAGTCATGTTCCGAGATGTGAAGGTCCCAGAGGAAAACCTACTGGGATCTGAAGGGGAGGGATTCAAGATTGCAATGGCAACTTTTGCACTGACACGGCCGGCAATAGCTGCCTTTGCGACTGGTCTAGCACGCTCAGCAATGGAGTACGCCCGTGAGTACGTCAACAAACGAGAGGCATTTACACAGAAACTTAGAGAGTTTGAGGCCATTCAGTTCAAACTCGCAGAGATGTATATGCGAATTGAGGCTTCGCGATTATTGTATCTAAAGGCCGCATGGGAGGCCGATCGAACTGGAAACTCTACAGTCCCTGCAAGCGTTGCTAAGGCATACGCAACCGATGCGGCCATGTGGATCGCAAGCGAAGCAGTGCAGATTCATGGAGGATATGGCTACATCGACCAACTCCCCTTAGAGAAGATCTTTCGAGATGCCAAGCTATATCAGATCTATGAGGGGACAAGTGAGATTCAACGCCTGATTCTGGGGCGACATGTGCTCAGTACATACGAACCAGCCATGAAGACCATTCCAAGATGGTATAATAACAAGCCACCAGATTTTGATTGGCAATAGGTGACGTAAGTAGAGTGCGAAGACAGATAACAAATCATTTGGGAGAGCCGAGTGAACGTTTTTCCCAATAATATCAACACAATAAGTAGATATTCCAGATTAGGTGTAATACTTCTTTGAGTGATCTAATGAAGTTCATCAGAGGCTTTCGAATTCTTCTCACAAAGACATGGTACAATTTTAGTTTTATTTTGTCGCTCGCTGCAACGACTATTATTGCAGCATGGATAATTACGGTCGGAACACTGACTCCAGACATCCATGATCCGCTTCAAGGCGCAGCAATCTCATTGGTCAGCTCCTTCCAGTATTTCGTCATCGCCCTAATCCTATTCTCATTGACTAGCAAGGGGCGAAATATGTTCTTCGAACGCCAGAACCATCTACGAAACCAAGTGCTGCTGTCTATTCTCTTCATATTCATCTTTATGGTCATTGGCGGTGCAGCCATGTTTCCGGGCGCGATCATCGGAGCCGCCTTAACATTTGTAGATGCACTCATTACTGCCTACTTTACCGTACTCTTAGGTTGGAACGTCGCGGATATTGTACATAAAAAAGTCAAAAGTAGACCGAAGTTAAACTGGACTCTCTTTGTCTTCTTTGTCATTGTTGGCATAGTCATCTTTGGGGGCGCATACATGTATCTAGGACTTGCCACGTTACCATTTGAGCAGCAGATAATTCTCCTAATCTTCCCACTCGGTTTTGTCATTCTACCAATTATGACCGTCGTGTATAGAGATAGAACAGCGGGGCCAAGCCAGACAGGAATCATGACCATCGTACTACTAGGCATTGGAATATACTACACTTTCCGCCTCATCAGTATCGGTACGCCTCAGTTAACTCTCGCGGACATTGTAGTGCAGTTAGTGATTATGATCTATGGACTCTCCACTACGGTTGCAAATGTGGAAGAGAAGATTCAATCGTCACCAATTACTTCAATCACGCTCATTTTAGCTGTAATTCTCAGCAGAGTAGGAACCAACATCAACATGCTCCTTGCAGCCTCGGTTGGTCTAGGAAACATTGTCAAGATTGGCGTGACCAGCTTTACCATTCTTAACATAGTATTGCTCGGGACTATAGTTCCCGTATACTGGTTGTATAAACGAAAATCTTCCGAAACAGCAGTATAGAGAAAAAGATGGCACTATCCAAGTGGTAACTATCGTATTTATATAGTAAACTATGGTTAATTTTCTTGTGAATGACAATGGCTCAAGATAAGAAGGAAGCATTGAAAGTAATCATTGAGAAACTGCATGCGGGCGCCGATCCGGAAGAGATCAAACAAGAATTCCGCGAAACAATCGGGGACGCATCTGCAACGGACATCTCTGTTGCCGAGGAAGAGCTCATCAAAGAGGGAATGCCTCGTGAACGAATTCAAAAGCTCTGTGATGTCCATTTGGCAGTATTTCGTGAATCGATTGAGGCCAAGGGAGACATTGCCCCCAAGGGGCATCCAGTCTATATTTTGATGCATGAACACCAAGCCCAACTCGATTATGCTGAGGAATTGTCGAGTATCGCCAGAACAATCTTGGCGGAAAAACGAGACCCTACCTCAGATGAACGTACCAGACTAGCGGAACTCGTTGATAGTTTCAGAGAGGCTGAGAGTCACTATCTTCGTGAGGAGAATGTGTTATTCCCATATCTTGAGGCACATGGAGTGCGTGAACCACCCGCGATAATGTGGATGGAACATGATCAAATACGCACAATCAAAAAACGACTCTCTGAAACCGTAGAGAATAGTGGCGAGATAGACCTCAACGGTCTTGTCAGCGCATCTCTCGCACTTCACGAGATATTATCGGAACACTTCTACAAGGAGAACAACATTCTATTCCCGACAGCAATGAACCTCGTCACAGAGGATGAATGGAAAACCATTAGAAAGGAGTTCGATGAGATAGGTTATTGTTGCTTCACACCAGAACTTCCCAAATCTGAAAAGCAAGATGATTCTGCACGGACGGAAATCTCAGGTGGCGAGATAAGACTGGAATCGGGTACTATGAGCTTAGACGTTCTGGAGGCAATTCTGAATACACTCCCAGTGGACATCACATTCGTGGATGCGGATGATCGCGTGGCATACTTTAGTCTCTCTAGCGAGCGCATCTTTGTCAGATCAAAAGCCGTGATTGGGCGTGAAGTCCAATACTGCCATCCTAAACGAAGCCTCGATAAGGTCAATCAAATCCTCGACGACTTCAAGAACAACAGACGCGATGCAGCAGAGTTTTGGATTAACCTCAATGGTAGGCTCATCTATATCCGATATTTTGCCGTTCGGAGCAAAGAGGGACAATATCTCGGAACGTTGGAAGTGACTCAAGATATCACCGATATCAAACAGTTACAAGGGGAGAAGCGCCTGCTTGACGAAAAGCCACCAGTGATTATGCCCACAATCCAAGAATAGAAGGGGAAACAGTTCCCCTCACTTCCTTTTTCTTAAAATAAGAGACAAATTAGAGATTATTTAGCTCTCGCAGGGCCCGCAACAGCAGTACTAAAAGATTGCTTAGTTTTGTCAAGACTTCCAAGTCATTTTCATGTGATAGTGCATCGTTCAGGGCGGTGATTTTTTCTAGAAGCGTCTGGCGCAGTTCCGGAAGAGAGGTATGACCTTGCGACCGGGGCGCAGCCTGTTCGTCGGAATACACTAATTTCCTATCGCAGGTCGCACAATAGATCTCGTCCCCTATTTTCAATAAGGGAGAGCCACATTGTGGACAGGCTTGTGCAAGCATAGTTGCGCCACGCCGAAGCAAGTCTGCCATTCTCTTTATTGACTCGTCATTTTCACCCATACCATTCACCAGATCTGTCATTATTAATAATTGAGCCACCAGTCTTTCTATAAGCGTACCATATGAAAAGTTTCTGCACACATAACCATGACTTCAAGAATTGTTAGTGCCAAAATGTCTATATGTCTAGGCCAAGTCACCAGATAGTGTTGTTCGCACATCATTCAGTGCGCCAAGACCATTTAGAGGTGAGTCCATATGGACGCCGAAACACAGAGAAGCATTGATCATTCGAAGCACCTTCTCAAGGAGATTTCTGAGAACACATCGGTCCCGCGCAACATTCGACGCGCAGCCAATGAAGCGATTGCCATTCTTGAGAACGAGTCTGAGTCCCCAGCTGTACGGGCACAGAACGTAATTGCAATACTGGACGAGCCCAGTCAAGATCCTAACTGCCCTAACTTTGCTAGGACACGTATTTGGCATGTGTCTAGTCTTCTTGAACCCATCCGCGACTAGTTCGACAGGTCACTAGTCGGCGGACATCTGTCGACCCGTCCACGAGACGGGATTGGCGGCTCATTCAAGGCCGTGTGTGTCCATGATAAAAGCGAGGATAAGAGGAATTTACTCACAATCTCTAACCAATATATTGCTTCAAAACAACTTTGAGGTCGTGCAACCAACTCCGGAAGTAGCAAGAAGATTTGGTCTTCCCTATAGAGGGGGAATTCCAGACATCGACATCTGGGATCGAAGCGATCTCCAAGGGATAGTAGCAATAGCATACGAGTCGGTCCTGACACGATTGACGGAAGTACTTCGGAGAAGGCTTGGTGGAATTATCGTACGCAAGCCACGGGTGGCAAAGAGCTCAATTTACAAGGGGCGGGTCATGGGGCAAGATGAACGAACAGGCCATACAAGAATTGACCTAGGTGGGGTCTCAGGAATCCTGCCGGATAGAAGCCTCAGAAGTGGAGAAGAGATCATAGTTCAAGTGAGAGCTCATGATTATGGGCGAAAATCACCCGTTCTCTCAACCAACATAACAATTCCAGGACGGTCGGTAGTACTTCTTCCGGAGCCAGTCGTCAGATTAAGCACAAAAATCAAGAATCCCGACCGGCGAAAAGACCTGATCACCCTCGGGCGAAGAATTAGGGAGTATACGGATAATTGGGGAATTTTATGGAGGACCGCAGCAGAGGGCTTGACCGATGATGAACTCAGAACTGAAGTGGACGACCTCTTAGATACCTCACAACAGATATTCACCAAGTTCGAAAAGATGCCCGAGCCCGGGCTCCTATTTGAGGGAACCAGTAATGCGGATATCGAATTTCCGTCCGAGGTAAAAGAAACACTGGACAAGACCCGCGCGAAGATAGAACCCACAATAAAGAAGCATCATTTCTACAAAAGCGCCGGGTATGCATCTCTTGTGGACTTTGCAGAGATGATCATCGAGGACAAACCGGATCAACTATCATATATCACATCCAAATTGGAAAAGACCATCCTCAGAGATATGCCACGTCAAGACGATCCAATTAACATCGAACATGTAAAACTTGACGGCAGAAACATAATCCTTGTCCGTGGACGAGTTATAGATGTCGCACCCAATATGATCGTCATTCGAAGGCAGTTCAGGTACACTGACAGAAAGCTCAAACTCACCCAAGAATACCCGGAAAAAGTACAGGTGCCAAGGGGCGAAGGGGACTATGCAATAACCAAGGCAATTGCGGGTTCATCAACTCTGGTCACGGACTATTATTCGCGTACTGGGCAGCTGAAAGGAACCTATGTCAACATCAATACGGGTGTGGAGATATATCCCAGTATTGGCAATGCACCCAGTAGAGTGAGATATGTGGATCTTGAGATTGATATCATTAGCCTGCCAAAGAGAGGCGATGTGAGAATAATAGATCAACACCTTCTCAAACGTGCTGTACAACGGGGCTTTATCACAGAGGAAATGGCAAATATGGCCCAAAAGCAGGCCGAGACTATCTATGAACGATTAATGGAAGGGGTTGATGCAATCACTGCATCTAATGGTACAGGCCGACGATAGCCATAGACCAACAGAATAGAGTAAATCGTTTCAAAGCATAGGTGAAGAGCAACATGACTACTCGATGGTTTCCATTGTACGAATCACCAGATCGATAGATGATAGAAGATCTTCAACCGTCGCCATCAAACTCTGAACACCTCGGGATGTAGCAATGTCAAAATAGATAGTAGGACCATCAATACGACTTGTGATGGTGAGTCCTCTTGGGAGCCCCGAATTTTCTGGGGATACGGACTTTAGGATTTGAATGGCCATATCATGAGAGGCAAACTGGAGGTGGAGAGTTACTGACATCATGTTGAGGCATTCCCCTCAATGTTTTCAAGTGTCGCAAAAATTGTCTGCCAGTCTGTCGTAGAATCTAATACAACAGAGGAGTAAGAGGTTGAGAGAGGACTAAGACCTGATGCCTCAAACGAAGAGAGAATCGTTGAGAGACTGGCATCTGTAGAACGCCAAGAGATAGACAAAGCGGAATCACTCTGAAGGCCAAGAAATCGTGACTGGACAAGACCACGTTCCAATAAGATGCGGCTCACCTCAGTCAGAACTGCACCATCACCTTTTGAGAGAACCATATGTGTGGCCGATCCCGTGACTTGAAAGGCATTCTCATTAACAGAGGGAAGGACTTCATGAAGCGCCATTATTACTTTGTTAGTAGTATCCATACACGAGTCGAGTAATGATTTCAGGGAACGTGCTCGATCACCCATCCATACCGCTAGTTCAAGCCCAAGTTCTCTTCGGGACCAAGCTATAGAAGCAAGAACACGGATGTTGGACATCCATCTCATAGGACTGTCTTCATTCTCTGACAAGTTTTCGACATTAGTGCCGATTATCTGGGCTGCAAGTGCGGGATCTATCCGCTCGATGATGGCCGATGTGATTCGTTGGCGTTCGGCCTTTTTCAGAAGGATGAGTGGGCGTGTCCGCCTGACAGGGGTGATCTCGGCCTGTTCAAGGAGTTGATCACATTCGTTAGAGTCCCCACTGATCCCTTCCATATAGGGATAGATGCTGACCGACAGACACTCTCGTGCAGGCATGAAGTTTGCCCCGTATAGCAAGTATTCAGGGCGTCGTGAGAGATTACACGAGGCCAAGGCGGTGTCTATAATAGAAGAAGAGAGAGGATCCGTAGTAGTCTGATTCGGTGCTATCAAAAGCCCGATGGCGGCGAGCCGTATATCAGAGGTAGTAAGTGCATATTTTTCGGCAACAAGAGCGAGTACTGTTGGAACAATAGATTGTGAGACCCCAATTGTGATGGCGTCATCGATAGCGTGAGAAGGAGCCAAAAATATTGCATCCGCAAGAGAAGCAGATTCCTTTTCTGGCGTGCTAAGGGAAACACCAATGAAAATGGGCAGATACCCGGCATATTTCGACAGCATGGATGAAACTGTTGAGGTATCAATGATTGGCTCGATAAAGGTGATGTGAACAATACCACCTGAACGAATGATCGCTCTACCCAGAACTGCCGTAGCAAATATGGCCTCTGAAGTGGGAGAGGACATCAGCAATACTCTGGAGTCAGATGTAATTGGTACATCGGCTGTTTCTTTTCGAAGTGCGTTGAGTTCGGGAATCTCAGGTGCTTCTGCCATCGTAAACAGATAGAGCTAAAGGGTTATTGGAGATAAAGATTATCTCAGCAGGACGGCAGCCTGATCCGGAGAGTATTTCCAGTCACTTGGAAGAACTCCTTCACGGCGATAGTATTTGGAGAGCCTGTGAATCTTACTCTCAATCAACTGGAGAGATCTCTTTGAAACGAAATCTTTCTTGTGCTCTTCCATATGTCGTCGGATAGTGACTGCTTTGGCAATAAGATTGCGAAGATCTTCAGGAACTCGGCGTTCAAGCTTGTTTTCCTGAAGAATGGTGAGAATAGACTTGCCAGTAATGACCTTGACAAGTGGAATGCCATATTGATCACGAAGGATTAGGCCAATCATGGATGGAGTGTTGCCAGTCTTGGCTAGCTCAATCACCTTATTCTCGACCCATTCAGCATCTCGGTCCAACCACTCAGGGACACGTAAAGCCGAAGGTCTCTTGCTTCCGGACTGACCTTTGCGTCTCGTGTGCATTCTTGCCATTGGGTCTTCCTCTGTTTGAACTATGTGCTCTTGAACCGAGTCTTCCCCTCCGCCAGAGGCTGTGGATATAAACGTTGCCGTGTGGCGATATCATAAAGGGACTGCTAATGATACCGACCACGTTCTCGTATTGCATCCATACGGGAGAGAACATCATTAGCCTCAGCACCCATAGTCGCCGAATAGCCTTCTAGGACTGCCTCCAACATCAGTTCCTGCCGCTCCCAATGAGTTGTCTCAAGTGCTCGCTGCACCAGATGAAGATCAACGCCCATCATCTCAACGGTGGCATTCCATTCTGCAAGACCAAAATCAACCAGCCATAACTTCCCGCGTGTATCCACTATAACATTGCTGGTTGTTGGATCCCCATGAACAACATGGACCTTATGGAGAAGGCCGATCATCTTCCCAAAACCAATACAGAGATCTCTCAGAGAGGACGGCTCTGCATTCTGAGCTATCTCCTTCAGTTGCCGCCCTTCAATGAAATCCATGATTATCGCATTATTACTCCTGTCAACTGAATAGACAGCAGGAGTGGGAATACCCAGACCACGGGCATAGGTGAGCATCTTACACTCTCGGGCTGTACGTTGTTTGCGAAGCAGTGCATCAATATCTGCAAGAAGATAGGGCTTAGGGACTCGTGACTTGATGATGACAGGACGGCCCCACATTGTTGTACGGAGGATCTGAGACTCCGCGCCTAACGCCCACAATTCAGTTTTCATTAATGTGACCTCCATATGATGTCCTGGGCGTCAGTCCGCCATTTTGGGAGGATGTGGGACTCAGGTATATTCAGCTTGTCCCCCGCCTGATATTGTAACAGTCCAGTCCACGCAATCATTGCACCTTGATCTCCAGCCAGTGGAGGCGAGACCCTGTGGAATGTTGCTCCATGACGTGCAGCCACGCCTTCTAAAATCTCAGTCAACCTATTATTTCGAGCTACCCCACCAGTGAGAAGCAACTCGTGCTTTTTTGTATGAGCAATGGCGCGTTCAGCAATCTCCGCAAGCATTCCAAAGGCGGTCTCCTGAATACTGAAACAGAGGTCGTTCAGCGGAACACCCTCATCAAAAAGCCTCTTGGCCGCAGTGAGCATTCCAGAGTAACTGAGGTCCATTCCCTTCACAGAATACGGCAGTGGATGGTATTTTGTGCCCTCCTTAGCTTGGCGCTCTACAATAGGACCAGCAGGGAATCGCATCCCGACTGCACGACCAAATGTATCCAGCATATTACCTATTGCGATATCAAGAGTTTCACCAAAAGTGCGAAAACGACCGCCGGCATAGGCAATGATCTGAGTATTTCCACCAGACACATAGACCGTTACAGGATCGATGAAACCTGACTCTAAGCACCCAATCTCCACGTGTGCAACACAATGATTTACTCCAACTATAGGTACCGATAGCGCCAGTGAAATTGCACGTGCCATGGTGGCCGTCACACGAAGACAGGGACCAAGCCCAGGGCCACGAGAGAATGCAACAACATCAATCGCATCGGGAGAGATATCCGCGGCCTCAATTGCTCGAGCGATTAGATCGGGGCCCAATTCAGCATGATGGCGACTGGCTTCACGGGGGTGGATTCCGCCCTCTTTAGGAGAGAGCATATCCCATTCATTAGCCAAGACCTCACCATCGCTGGTCACGATTCCGGCGCCAAATGAGTGAGCGGTACCCTCTAGGCCCAGAGCGATAAGTGTCATCTCAATTACTCCAGAACTTGTACAACAAGTAACAATATACTCTCCACTTAATATTGACTAATGGACTGCTGTTACACAGTATTGGTAGCTCTTAACAAAGGGTTTATAATTTCGCACTCAGGCTTGCACGCGAGGAAATCCAAGAATGCCCGACGAGAGGATGCCCATCAAAGCCCTTGAAGCAGCTATTAATGACGAAGTGACCATCAAGCTAAAGGATCAGCGTGTATTCCGAGGCAAGCTTACAAGATGCGACATCTACATGAATTTGACACTTGCCGATGCTGAAGAGCTTGAGAATGATGAGATAAGGGCAAAATACGGTTCAATTCTCATTAGAGGAAATAATATCCTTTGGATCCAGATACCTGAATAATAATATTCAGGCTCTAAAAATCATCAAGCGACCTACGCCTGTAGGACTCGACCAGTTCAACGAGTTCCTCTTCACCCTGCTGGCGGGCAAGTTCTCGTGCCACTCGCATGAATCCCTGGAATTGTTGTTCGAACCGTTTTCGACTAATGAACGCAAATTCGTCAATTCGTTGGAGATCTACAACGTCGGCTTTGATGACAGGTATTGTTGCTCGTACCAGTTCATTTTCTGCCAGATGAGAGAGAGAACTGTTGACAATCACTGCACGAATTCTACGTTCTATCAACATTCCTGCTGTCTGAGGGCCGCCCCCACTGGCATCTTCAAAGAGAACTATGTCTCCAGCTCGTAGACCAATGGTGCGAATATAGTCTTCAATACTCTCACGTGTGAAATGGGGGATCACTTTGACTGCAATCATATCTCCACGCATCTCACGACGCCTTACACCACGTAGTAGTTTAATACGCTCACTAAGACGTTTCACCTGTTTCTGAAGCCGATGAACCTCTCGCTTCATAGTCTTGAGTTCGGATTCTTTCCGGCTGACCTCGCGGTCACGTTTGACTCGCCAATAGTTTTCACGGTTTATTATCTCAAGACTGTATGTTAGCTCGCTCTCCCGGAATTTGTGATACTCGATCAGGCGGGCCAGATCATCGACACGCTCACTTAGATCTTCGATTTTCGTTTCAGCATGGGATAAACGGGCCCGAAGTGCATCAAATCGTTCCTGAGTGAGGGGTTCCTCCAGAAACTCAGGTTCGGGCACTTCAACCACATCGGATTCGACATGGACTAATTGAGCAATAGCCTCACTAAGAGACATCCCCTTCAAGACAAGCGCTTTTACATGATTCCGATCCACTTGAATCTGCTCGTCCCGAATTTTACGATCAATTTGTTGGAGTTTGGGAAGAACATCCCGATAGGCATAGACGGCCGCTGTAAGTGCATCACGCTCGTGGGCATTTGAAATCCGGGATGACTCTGAAAAAACACGTGCAATCTCTTGCTTTTCCGAGACAGGAATAGGTTTGTTTGGAACAAAGAGGTTCGCACTGAGAGTTGACGCGAGCTTCTTGACAAAGTGCGGCACAGGTGTAGTATCGGTAGCCACAATCACAGGCACACCATGTTCGTAGACTAGCCGGATGATATCTGCACGTGTCAAGCCCTTGCGGCTCTTTAAGAGACGAATAGTTCCAGCGAATGTGAGAAGACATACTGCCGCGGTGGTACCGGGATCGATGCCCATTATGAAATACCTTGGACGAAGATTGGGAGTGATGGGAGTCGGTTCTAGAGGTAAAAATTCTGCACGTTTTCGAACGGGGGTCACAAGCACATTGAAGTCGCCACCACGTTTGCTTTCTACAAGACCTTTGATTACAGGAAGCGGCGCATACGCGATTATGCGTGAACTGGAATAGCCAAAGTCTGATGTTCGGACATCAATATCATAGTCGATCTCCGCCTCTTTCAGTACCGATTCGATGTGGCGGGTCATTTGTTGTATCTCAGAGTGAAGTTTTCGACGATAGCGATTAGCACTCTGCCCACCACGCCCCATCTTTCGACCACGTGTCACTTTAATCTCGGTCTGTTCACCGAAACATTCCAGAAAATAGCCCACACCTTTTGATGCAAGAATTGCCGAGAGGCGTGCAGCCTCCAAGGGGGTCGGTTTCCCGTGTAATGGAAAGTGAAATTTTCGTGCCAGTGATTTAATGGAGACCTGTTTTGGTGGCACCCCTGTGACTTGCACTAATTTGGTCTCAAAAGGAAAGCGATTCATTAATGCGAAGATTGACTTGGTGTCCGGAACAATCTCAAAAATATTATCGGTTGCAATGTAGATTGGCTTTATTTCCTGTACTAACCGAATCAGATCTCTTCTGGAGATTTCTTCATGTTCTGAAACAACGATACCGTCACAGACAACAGCACACGCGAATTTGGGGCGAGTTCTAGAACGTGGACTATATGATGGGAGAATATCAAAACCAATGATGAACTCGTGGTCGGCGACCATGAGGCTCAGCACTCATGTGCTCAATAGGTGTTTTGCCTATAAGCATTGACATCACGCAAAAAGCGACCGTTGCCGAAAATTTATGTGGAGATACTCTCGCAAACAACAAGTATAATAAACTCTTACTTTAGCAACTTGCGACGCGAGGTGTTACAGCTGTCAGAAACATTACATATCAAAAATGATGACGACATTGAACGCATAGGGAGTGCCCTCTCCTCAGGAACACGCCTTAAAATTCTTAGACTTCTTCTCGATGGAGAGAAAGATGTGACACGAGTAGCACGGCATCTTGGGGGGACTGAAGCCAATGCCAGCGCTCAGATCAAAATACTTTCCGAGGCGGGACTCTTGGACTGCCGTTATGAACCAGGACAACATGGCCTGAAGAAGATTTCGCGAACCAAGATTAAAAGAGTCATAATAGATTTTGAATAATTTTTTTGGTGGATTCACACTGACATCGGATTGCTACTCGCCCCGAGCGACATCCACTGTCAGATGTGCTCTCCATCTCTGTATTCTTTTTAGGATATTATCTCGTTCTTCAGGGCGGATGCCTTTCATCCCACGCTTTTGCAAAAACCGGAGCACGATGTTCATGTCACGCTCTACACGCTCGTTAGGGCGCTCTTTGGATATGAGCCGCGCCTTCACCATTTCAAGATGAGCTGCAAGCTCTTCAGCGAGCACATCACTAGATTGGGCCTTATCGGCAAACGCAGCAAGAGTTGTGTCAACTAGAGTGGAGAAATCATCGGTTCGTGTGGTGGGGGGAGGAGAAACATAATCAGGAGTGGGAGGGCGAGGTGATGAGGCTTCGGTAACTGAATCAAAAGAGCTGGATGTAGAGGAGGGAGGAGTGGCCATGCTGGAGGCGGGATGCGAGTCTTTACTGCTCACCTCTGTAAATATTGGGCCAGAAGAGGCTGACTCGCCTGAGGTGACCGACTCCGTATCGTCAGACATGTCGAGTAGACGGCGCAATTCCCTGAACTGATCAAATAGTTCGACAAGGCTACTTTGCATATGATCTATCAGTCGTTTAATTTCCTCACTTTTTCGATGGGGCATTTTAACAGGTCTCCACTCCCATAAGAGTAAATAATATGGGACTATTTTAACTTTTGATTCTTATTGCGAGAGCTATCTATCGGCACGCCTAAGAGCTTCGGTCAGATCAGAACCATGTCCTGAGGGCTCGAATTTTCTTTGCCGGATTTTGACAAACGCGGGGACAGACACAACTTCACCAACAAATAGTGCCTCTCCAACCTCTAATGTGGTTATCGCGTCTAACGCAGCTCTATCAATACCTTCGCTACTTCGTCCAATATGATCCAAGTCATACGGATTTGTCGTGCGCAAAATGGCCTGATTACTACACTGACTAAGAACTGTTGTAGACAAACGAACTGGGCGCTGAGAGATAAGACAGAGGAGAGCATGAAACTTACGTCCCTCACGCGCTATTGTCTCAATTCGTGGTTTCGGTAGAGCGAGCTCTTGGCGACTCTCAGGACAGAACTGATGCGCTTCTTCCAATACAAGAAGGAATGGGGGGATAGACCCCCGACGCCGGAGATACAAGAGCTCATTTGCCAAGTAGGACACTACAATCTGTTTCTTCTTCAATGAGATGAAATCACTCAGATCAATTAGAGACAACTTGCCAGGCCGGACTATATCATGAACGTTCGGTGCTGCCTCTTTCCCAAAGAGACCAGTATCCTCGAGACTGACTAGCCAGCTCACCAATGCATCACGTGTGTTCTTGTTGATATTTTCGTCATCACGAACAAGATCCATCAGATCGCCAAGGGAGTAACCCTGCTTACGTGCAGCACGGGCCTGCGAGATAATACGTCGAAGGTCACGCAACTGTACCGAACTCATATCAGAGAGAAACGCGCCAATAGCCTCTGCTGTAAGAGATTGAACAGGGATCTGGAAATGAGCTCCACGAATACGTTCCACATCCACATCGTGAGGCAGTCCAAGATCCTTGCCAGTAATGTCTTCTAGATAACTGTACTCTCCATGAACATCAATTACAATGACCGCGATTCGGCCCTGCTCTTTTGTTCGAGAGAGGAGCTCTTCCAACATGACTGATACAAAGTAAGACTTGCCTGCCCCACTCATAGCTAGGATCGCTAGATGTTTGGAAAGGAGCCTGCTAATATTAGGACGGAATTCAAGCTCATGATGCCCAAGAGTACCAAGACGCAGACCATCTTTCATATCCATCTTCAGAAAATTGGCCAGAGTGTCTGAATCTACACGTCGCACAACCGCTCCCGGCGACACTGCAAAATACGGACGACGTGTATGACCATCGACCCAGAAGCCAACAACCCGTGCATGAGCAATAGTATATTGCCAGCGATCCGTTGGGAAAATTGTACGAAGAGGTTCCCCACGTGATTGGTACTCGCGAACTGCTTCGGCATGTTGATAATAGCGATTGACACGAATCATATCTTGGACACGAGCAATGACCAAGCCGCCAGATGTGGCAACACCAACGAATTGCCCTCGTCGTGCAATTACTTCAGTCGAATCCCCCTCTACAACAAAATCAAACTGCATTACGCTTGGTGTCTTATCATCACAGACAACAGTTCCCAATCGGTCGTACTCAGTCATTTGACTACAATACCTCCTCCGTAATTTGTCGAGTTTTACTTTTCAAGATGTGTATAGACAGACCAGAATCCGGGGGCATCACCAGAACACTGTCGGAAATGAACACAAGTGAATAAGACCATTTCCCATTAGATGATCTTCATCTCTCTATTAGTAAATGTCAGTATTTACACGCCTATAGAATCAAGTAATGAATCAATGGACAAGACCAGAGATAATGACTGCGAATGCACCTACAATAATGAGATACTGTAAGGCCACAAGAAACATACATAATACCACCACCGAGAGAATCTTGTGTGGTCTACGTGTTTCTACGCTGGCAATAATCTTCCAAGTGGAGGAATCCGAGTGAATATAGTGATCTTGTACCCAAAGATGGGAATTGCAGGAGATATGACTGCAGCCTCACTCTTTGATCTACTCCGCAAGAGAGAAGAGGGCGCCGAAGCGTTGATTGACGATCTCCTCGCCCCGTTCAAAAGCCACGGGAATGTGAAAATTGAATCACAAGAGAAAGGGTGCAGGCTAATAACGAGTTTTCAAGAACCGACCATTACCTACTCTGAAGCGCGAGCCCTTCAAGATAAGTTCATTCAATCTATGAAACTAAGCCCCTCCTATGCAGAGATCAGCAGGAATACACTAGAGATCTTAATTGAGGCCGAATCGTTTGTGCATAGACAGGAATTCATGGATGCCCCTACAAAGTGGGATCCAGACAAATTCACACTCCCGACTATGAATACATCTACTGCGTCTCAACCAACTATAGAACATGTACAAGACAAGCCAACTAGAATAACACCTAAAGAAACAGAAGAGAACAGCAGGGAGATCAGATTAACCTCAATAGGGGTCGCACATACCCCTTATGTAAATCGAGATGCCCCGAACCAACCAATCGTACGGCTTCAGTCAGAGGATGAGAAAGAAGATATCCATTCCACACAATTCACTATTGAACTTCAGCCACAGTTCACATCAGCCTTGGAAGATTTGGCCCAATTCAAATACATATACGTGGTATCGTATTTGGATCAGACAGGGGCCGAGACTACTTCGCAAGTAATTCCACCGTGGGATCAGACCAAGACTGAAAGGGGGCTGTTTGCCACCCGGAGCCCAAATCGACCCAATCCGATTGGGATTTCCGTGGTTCGTTTGCTACAGGTCAAGCAGAACGTCCTCTATGTAGATAGTCTGGATCTATTCGATGGCACACCAATACTTGACATCAAACCATACATTTACTCTATTGATTCAAGAGCTGCAAATAACGGGTGGATCACAGACTCGGACCATCTATTATTACATCGTCTTGGAATCGTTCATTCACACTCACAGTCTGGGACTGCAACAACAGAAGGACATCTTCACGAGGCCTCAGATATCATAATCGACTCGGTCATACCCTTGAAGATTCTTGAACTTCTGAAGATTCCTGTTAAAGACACATTCTTAGCAGCACCGCTCTCACTTGGAGGCGGCAAGATAACATTCTCTCATGGAACGTTGAGAGTTCCAGTTCCTGCGGTGAAATATATCATTGAACGCTATCAAATCCCTTCAAAACAGGGGCCTGTGGAACTTGAACTGGCCACCCCAACGGGAGTAGCATTACTAGCCGCATTGGATATAGCAAAACGACAGCTTCCGGATTCGGTCATGGAACAGATTTTACAGGTCACAGACGCATCTGTCGTGCTAAGAGGAAAAGGATTTGGAACAAAAACGATTCCTGATCACGAGAATGCCCTATTCAGCTATCTTGTTCATAACGCCGAGGGATACTTAGTTGAAGAACATATAGCGTCATAGATGTTTCCAGATACCAATACTACTGTTTGCGTCCCCTGCTATGATTCATTGTGACTTCTAAGATCCCACCAACGACCGATGAAGAAGATTAGACTTGTTCGCCATCCATCTACAGACCGCCAAATGGGTTTCGAGATCGTCGTTTTTCAAGAGAGGTGTAAGTCAGTCCCGAGATCGCCATTAGTCGATCAACCACAAATTGGGTCTCATTATTGCTGATACGTGCCCGCGCATCAGCCTCCAGAATAGGCGTCGGGATTCCATACTCAGGGTGGTGCGAAGAGAGCGGGAGTATTGTTGCAAGTGCACGATCAACAATCTCAATGCTACGTGGATCGTCTTTTGCAAGAACCTCCACTCGTAGTGGCAAGTCCTCTCGTGCAGTCTTGATGTATGTCACCCAGATAGAAGAGGCCCATCCCGCAATATCATCAATTGAGTTTGATGCCTGAGTCAGTTCAGAAGAGTACCTAAAAGCAAAGGTCCGTTCGCCCTCTTCAAGAAATGTGTCTAGGAGGTCACAGTCACGAGACATCTTTAACAACCAGCGATAGTCAATCCCTTGCATCATCTCAAAGGTCGATGGATCACGCAAAAGATGTGGGAGAATATCCCCCAGTGTGTTAACGACACGAGTGGATCGGCTATCTTTAATTATTCCAGCCAGAACTGTCCTCTGACGTGTAGCTTGCTGATAGAGCTGCGTGTAGAGTGCAATGACCTCTTTGAACTTCTCATGTGCAAGTGATCCAACAGCAGGTCTATCACGAGGATGGTAAAACAGACTGCCATCTACTAGGATAAGATCCACATGAAATTCTGTGAGAACGGAAATGGTGATTTTCAGCTCTGTAGCTACTCGTTCAAGTGACGCCAGCTGGTCAAGTTCCTGTGTGGAGAGCACCAGCGAGATAAATTTGGGGTCCGGAGGAGGGAAAGGGTCTGGATAGAAATCAACTCGCGGGCCTTCTTTTGGCCCAAAATGAAATATAACAGCCACGCCACGGGTCAAAAGGAGATCCATGGATCGAAATCGTCGGCGCACAAGTCCGCCATCAATTCCAGCAATTCGAAGACCTGAGAGAGCAACAGGTTCGATCTTTTTGACAAACTCAGGGCCCGCTGTATCGGCGGCCACAGCAGGGAATCGCCCAAGGTCAATCTTAGATTTAATTTGTTGCATGACCTGACCAAATTTAGATCGGGTCTGCTCAATTCGCTCGATCTCGTTTACCAGACGTAACAACATTCGATCAAGATCACGATTCACGGGATTTCCCCTTCTTGTATTCAAGAGCGGCCCTTATTAGTCCCAAGTATAATGGATGGGGACTCGCAGGGCGCGATTTGAATTCGGGGTGGAACTGTACACCTATCCAGAATGGGTGATTTGTCAGTTCTATAGCATTAATAATATGACCAGTGGGATCAACAGCAGATATGATCATTCCTTTACTCTGCATTTTCTTAATATAGCGCTCAATGAGATGATATCTATGACGAAATCGTTCACGTACTTCAGTTGCCCCATAAAGGCCGTGTAATTTCGTGCCCTTGATGATTTTGACCTCATGTCCACCCAAGCGCATAGTACCACCCTTGTCCTTGGTCCGACGTTGTTCCGGCATTAGATCAACAACAGGATAGAGACTGTCAGGATCCACTTCAGTAGTATGAGCACCATCCCAGCCCATTTCTTTTCGGGCAAAGGCGACAGCACCAAGTTGAGCACCATAACAAATTCCTAGAAACGGGATGCTATTCTCACACGCTACTGCTGCCGCACTGATCATTCCCTCGACACCACGAGCACCAAATCCCGGCGTGAGAAGCACCCCATCCACTCCAAGTAGATCCTCCGTCAAACAGGCCTCATCATCCCGGCTCTCTGTTTCAATCCATCGGATCTCAACCTTTGCATCACAGGCTGCTGCTGCATGTGCAAGTGCTTCATTGATGCTCTTATAGGAGTCACTGAGTAGAGTGTATTTCCCAGGCATGGCAATAGTCACAGTCCCCGAATGCGTCTGGAATCTCTCGACCATTTGGCGCCAATCATCAGCGTTAGAGGGACGTACTTCGAGTCCAAAATGGGCAATAAGCGTATCACCAAGACCTTGGTCTTCAAATGAGAGAGGTAGCTGATAGATAACGGGAATATCCGGATTTGAGATGACCCGTGTTTCAGGTACATTACAAAATAGAGCGATCTTTGCTCTTGCCGACTCGGAGAGAGGGGATTCGGCACGACACACAATAACATCAGGTTGAAGTCCAAGCCCTTGAAGCGTTCTCACACTGTGCTGAGTGGGTTTTGTCTTGAACTCCCCTACGGATTTCATATAGGGCACAAGAGTCACATGGACAAAGGCGACATGATCGCGGCCGACCTCCCTAGCAAGTTGACGCACAGCCTCCAGAAAAGGCATGGCCTCAATATCACCCACAGTCCCACCAATCTCCACAAGGAGAACATCAGGAACTGGCTCTTTACGAACGTTTTCCCAGAGCCGTTTCTTGATCTGATCAGTCACATGAGGAATTATCTGAACAGTACGCCCAAGAAAACTTCCGCGCCGTTCACCTAGAATAACAGAGGTATAGATCTGTCCGGATGTGATGTTTTGAGAGGGGTGAACAGTCATGCCTGTAAACCGTTCATACGTCCCAAAATCAAGGTCAATCTCAGAGATCTTGAATTCAAAATCCTCAATCGGGCGGAAGGTCCATGTCTCTTCTGTGACAAAGACTTCACCATGCTCGATAGGATTGAGGGTTCCGGGGTCAATATTGAGGTATGGATCTATTTTCACAATCCGTATAGAATATCCACGAAATTGAAAGAGCTTGGCAATTGATGCTGTTGTGGCACCTTTACCGATACCTGACAACACACCACCTGTTACAAAGACGAATCTCGTCCCGTTATCTTTGGACTTCACCAGTACCTGCCTCAACCTAGAAATGAATATGAAAAGGTTCGGTTCAATATAATAGGGCGGCTACATATCTCCGTTTAAGTCATTCGTTCAAGACGAATCTACATTTTAGAGAGCAGAAGTGAAAACAGAAAAATAGCTGTCCGCAGCACAAATAAATAAAAATAAAGAGAGGAAAGATTCCTCTCAAATTAACTAGGACCAGTTTAAGTCCACGAGCTTATTGCTTGAAATATAGACTTGCAGGGAGTTCCATCGGAATCCTTGTAATCGGTGATTCCGATTATTGCTACGTTTACAAGTGCAACTCCAACACTCGCAGAAATTTTCACGGCTAGTGAAGAACCTCCGGTAGCAAAGGCAAGTGCAATTTCAGCAAGTACAAGTGCAGTGAAAATCGCCCATTCTTTCGCATTCATTTTGTGTGTCGCAATATACCATGCATCTTTCACTGAACTAACTAATGTTTTTGCCAAACTCATGAAACCACCAAAAACAGCGGTTATTATTTTGCCAGCAGCAGAGGCACCTTTCTTTACCAATTCTTTTATCACGGTGGTAAACATTTTGCCGAGCGTTTTTCCAGATGCTTCAACAACTTTTGATTCCGATGCACCGCGCGCAAAGAATTTTCCAGCATAATGAAATGCAACAGTACCAATGACTGCGAAAATGACGCTCACTATGAGAGTCCTATAGAAATTCTCCTTTTCAGCTGCACTGAAATAAGAGGTCGAACCGCCACTGCCGCCACTGCCGCCACCACCGCTGCCGGGATCAAGATAGGTGGCAAGTGGAAGATAGGGAGATTCACCGTCTATTTTCGAACTGAGAAGAGCAAGAGCCTTTTCAAAAGTCTTATCAAAATTGGCACCAGTTCTCTGGTCAGCATTAATATAAATGGATACTATCAGAGCCCCGATCTCAGCATCAATTGCAGATGCAAAACCTTTGACATTACGCCTATGATCACTGAGCATGCTTGCCGAGTTACAAGAGAGAATATAGTAATTCTTGGCTGCATTTGTCTTGGTTTCGTGATCAATCATCTTTGCAGGGATGAGCGAGTGATGATATTGTATCCCCTGTTCAGACCCGTGACCAACGAACACCATAGACTTGTAGGCTCTATGTTTCAACAGTGTATAGTCTAGACTGCCATAAGATACAACAATCGGATTATCAAGCTCAGTAACTAGTGTCTTAGTTGCCGCTTGTTCCTCCAATGAATTGCCAAATGTCACAATGACGGTATTACTAATTGGTAACGTCAAAGGTTGTGCATACATTGGCAAAACCATAACTATACATACAACTGCAATCAATAGCTGTGTCCCTTTTTTAACCAAAATTCTCCTCACCTAACGTTATAAGTCGGATAAAAGGTGAGTTCAATATATATTCTTCGACAAAAATGGAGCTGTGTGAAAAGTCCATATCCATGAACGAATCTGATCAAACTGGGCCTAAGTAGTATTGAATCCGAATTTGCCCCGTGATCCAATTTAACCTGACACATACACACTCATCGACTTTTCACACAGAGCCGACAAAAATACGCGAGAGTTAATACTTCAGAAAATATCTATGCGCGCCCGACTTGCGGCTAAGAACACTGAAAGAAAACGTGAAAATGAAATGGAAACTATCCTGTTTATGAACATCGAGAGATACTATCACTAAATCATTAGTGTGAAGTATATAATAATAATTCGGACCCGAAAAATACCAGAGCGCTATAAACAACAAAAAAAGAGAGAGAAGAGGAAAGATGACTTTCCTCTATGAGTGAGTCTACTCACGCTCTGCAACCAGTTTATCAACGACACTTGGATCTGCCAGTGTTGTGGTGTCACCGATATCGTCAATCTGACCGGCTGCGATTCTCTTGAGAATACGTCTCATAATCTTGCCAGAACGTGTCTTGGGCAATGCATCGGCAAACTGGATCTTGGCAGGAGTAGCAATTGGGCCGATCTCCTTCCTTACATGTTGCCGAAGTTCTTGCTTCAATTCATCAGACTTCTGCACACCCGCCTTTAGAGTGACGAACACGTAGATGTCCTCACCCTTGATATCATGGGGGAATCCAACAACAGCTGCTTCTGCAACTGATGGATGTGCAACGAGTGCGCTCTCAATCTCGGCAGTACCAAGTCGATGACCAGACACCTTCAGAACGTCGTCAATTCGGCCCATCACGAAGAAGTATCCATCATCGTTGAAACGAGCACCATCTCCGGTCATGTACATCGGTTTACCAGTTTCGGGGTCCTTGTACTGTACCCAGTATGTGTTGATGAACCTGTCATGATCACCATATACGGTTCTCATAAGACCAGGCCAGGGTCGCTTGATGCAGAGATATCCACCCTCATTTGCACTCACTGGCTGGCCAGCCTCATCCACAATGATAGCGTCAACTCCAAAGTATGGGAAGGTTGCACTCCCGGGAATCAGAGCCTCCGATCCGGGCAAAGGCGTAATAATTACACCGCCAGTTTCGGTCTGCCAGTACGTGTCAACTATGGGGCACTTGCTCTTACCAATGGTTTCGTAGTACCAGATCCATGCCTCGGGGTTGATTGGTTCTCCAACAGTACCGAGGAGGTTAAGGGACGAGAGATCATGCTTCTTAACAGGGTCATCACCGTACTTCATTAGAGCACGGATGGCTGTAGGAGCGGTATAGAACTGAGTGACCTTGTACTTCTCAACAATCTGCCAGAACCGGTCAACATCGGGATAAGTCGGGATTCCCTCAAACATGAGCGTAGTTGCGCCTGCTGAGAGCGGCCCGTACACAATATAGGAGTGACCTGTGATCCAGCCGATATCTGCTGTGCACCAGTATACGTCACCAGGATGATAATCAAAGATGTAGAGGAAGGTGTGAGTCGTATAGACCATATAGCCACCCAGAGTATGGAGAACTCCCTTTGGCTTACCAGTGGAACCTGATGTGTAGAGAATAAACAGAGGATCCTCTGCATTCATCCACTCGGTCTCACACTTGGCATCGACCTTGGCGTATTCGTCATGGTACCAGACATCACGCCCATCGACCCAGTTGATGTCCACACCAGTTCTCTTGACAACGAGTACCTTCTTGACAGAGGGTGATCCTTCAAGGGCCTTGTCAGCGTTATCCTTGAGTGGGAAGACCTTGCCATTTCGGAAGGAGCCATCTGCTGTGATCAGAACCTTTGCCTCACAATCGTGAATGCGTTCTCGGAGGGAGTCGGAACTGAAACCACCAAAGACAATGCTGTGAACAGCACCAATTCGTGTACATGCTAACATGGTGATTGCAAGTTCAGGAACCATTGGAAGATAGATGGCAACGCGATCGCCCTTGTTGATACCCAGGTTCTTGAGAATGTTAGCTGCTTTATTGACCTCATCTCTCAACTGTTCAAAGGTATAGGTGATTGCATCATCTTCAGGCTCGCCCTGCCAAATGAGGGCAACATCCTTGCCACGTCCAGCCTCGACGTGTTTGTCAAGGCAATTCCATGCCATATTTGTGACGCCATCTTCGAAGAATGTGAATCGTGCCTTCTCAGGATCTTTCCAGTCGAACCCCTTTGTAGGCTCTTTTTTCCAGTAGCAGTATTTCTTTGCAATTTCAAGCCAGAACTTGTCAGGATTCTCCACCGATTCCTTCCAGAGTTTCATTCGCTCTTCATGGCTCTTGACATAAGCCTTGTCAACAAAACTCTTAGGAGGCGGGAACCTGCGCTCTTCGCTTGAGGTTACCGTGATTTTCTTTTCATCGCTCAACTTTTGGTCACCCGGAACCAAATAATAAACTGTGTTCCGCACCTCTATTAGTGAATTATAAACGTTGTCCAAATCGTTCGGCTTTTGTCGTGATTTCGTTCCAAATAATGAATGAGTCGAGCATTTAGAGTATCCACATTGAGAACAATCGAAGAAAAGGGAGTCTACAGAACAATATATCCCAAAACACAAAGAGAAGAGGGGCCTCATTCGAGGCCCACTCGAATACAAATGAAACCTATTGCTCGACAGGGAAGACGGGCCAACCATTTACCTCAGCCAATGCGAGATAAAATGCGCTGCCGCCACACACGATCCCTTCAAGACCTGCAATAACACCAACTACACCAGCGGCTGCGGTCAGACCAACGTATGTCAGGGAGTCAGCTGCTGCTAACAGGAAAAAGAGGACAGCCAGAGAGAGGAACACAAACTGAAGGACTCTATTTGCCTTTAGTGTTCCAAAGAACATCAAAAATGTAAAGATGCCCCAACATACCAAGTATGCTGCCATTGAGGCCTTGTCAACGACAGGAGCCCATGGTGAAGCAAATAACGGAAAGACATTGAGGAACACAAATGAGAACCAGAAAAGGCCATAGGACAGAAATGCCACAAGTCCGAAAGTATTGCCTTTCTTGTATTCCATTATTCCTGCAATAATCTGTGCTATGCCACCATAGAATATGCCCATTGCAAAGATCATTCCAATACCAGTAGCTGGGATAATACCTGCGGTTTTCAGGTTCAACAGTACCGTTGTCATCCCGAAACCGATCAGCCCAAGAGGACCGGGATTTGCCAGTTCGTTTTCGCTCATCATCGAACACCTTCCAATTGGAAGTGGTTTCTGGGGATGGGCATATGCATCCCTTATATCGGTTCCCGTTTTTTCTTACTTTTATTAAAACTGGTCTCCACGTCGGCTCTGTGTGAAAAGTCGGTAATAGAGTGCGTATGAAACGAATGAACACTAGGTTATGTCCGGATCCAAGAGCCTTCAGGAACCATTCTGACTTGAATGATTTTATGTCTGTGGACTTTTCACACAGCTCCCTCCACGTCACAACATTTTTATCCATAACCTCTTCCCACGAAGACCAAGCAAGGGCCCGTGGCCTAGGCTGGTTATGGCGTCTCTCTGATAAGGAGAAGACCGCCGGTTCAAATCCGGCCGGGCCCACCACTACTTTTCTCTCGATGCATTGCCGATTCCGCTTATCCAAGCGCTTCTGGAACAACTTGAGAGATGAGATCAAGGGACTCACGAGCTTGCTGTGAAGTCAGTTCAAAGATGAGCGGGCCAGAGAAATCATTACGAACAAGCTCCATAAGAAAATCACGAGTTGGCAGCTCTCCGGTACCAAGAGGAATGTGGTCGCGATGAACGACATGCCCATCATGGTCGTCAAATCCGCCATCATGAAGATGGATTTCTATTATTCGATCACGGTGCTGATGATAGAATTCCAGTACAGATTCGGTCCCAGAATAATGCGCCAGGAGATGGCCAGTATCAAAACAGATGCTAGTATCATGTTCATCAACAATCTCGCGAGTAAATTCAAAGGGGAACTCTATGTTTTCCAACGCCAACAATCGAGGAGAGATCTCGCTCTTTGCAATAATCTCTTCCACACTACGTGAGGCGTTGGAGGCCATCAAAGTACATACGAGATCTACAATTCCTGGGGAGGCATCTAATTGTGAAAATTCTGTGGCAAGAGATCCCGTAGCATGAAGCACATAGGACTCCGGTTCCAGTGGCTCTACAACTCTAATGGTCTCGACCACCGTATTGACACTGGCTGTACGAATATGCTCATTAATGCTAGCAGGCTCCACAGACCATAAGGGGAGGTGGACGGTAAAGGAAACATCCGACTCGTCTTTAATTGCAAGCAGTCTCTTGATGACATCCGTATTCAACGAATCAGGAATGACGTAATTAGCATCTCCAGTTATCTCAATGACACTAATGTGCTCCATCTGAACTGCCTCGGCAACAAAAGAAGAGATATCAAAACGAAACAGATCAAGAACACCGTCAGAAAGCAGCCTGTCAGCAACTGCTCTTAACTCTAGAGGGACGATTCCAAAGCGAAGCACTGACTTCAACCTCGAATATGCATATAGCAATAACGTCCCTTTAGAGTTGGCGCTCCAATGGAGAATCTATCTAGGAGAGGGGAGCTTGGTGAGTTCATGTTGCTCAATCACAGGATCGACTTCAAGAACTTCGACCTTTAGCATCTTGTCACCTTGGCGAATACTCTGAACGATATCAAAGCCCTCTACGACACGACCAAAGACCGTATGACGACCATCAAGATGCTTACAGTTTGCCTCGTTAAGAACGATGAAAAATTGGCTGCCACCAGTATCACGGCCAGCATGGGCCATTGAGAGAGTTCCATTCACGTGTTTTTGACGAGAACCACTGGTCTCGCAGGGGATTGCATAGCCGGGACCACCAGTCCCATTTCCCACCGGATCGCCACCTTGCACAACAAAATCTGGTACAACACGATGGAATTTCAGGCCGTTGTAAAAACCACTACGTGCCAGTTCAATGAAATTCTTTACAGTATTGATTGCGTCATCGGACCAGAGTTCGAGCATGATTGTGCCCTTCTCGGTCTCCATCTTGATCTTATTGACCATACTAGGTACCTCAAATCTTTGAATAGTGGAATAAACACCACTGATAGACAATCATCGTAGTTGATACTTAGCAATTGTGGCAGCGGAATAGAATCCGTCGTGACTATTACCTTATTAAAGACTGACCAAAGTTAGCAATGACGATGACCATCTTAAAGACGTATACAGAAGGACTAGTCACATTTCATAGTGCTGATGTTGATCATTACACAGCAGAGAAGGGGCAACCAACCACAAGCATGCCAGTATTCTACAATCCAAGAATGCGCCTGAATCGTGACTTGTCGGTCATCTTTACATCCGCATATCTCAAGACGCATCAGGTTGATCTCATTTGTGAACCTCTTGCAGGGTCGGGAATCAGGACCTTAAGATATCTTAAGGAATGCCCAGGTGAATTCGAGGCGGTCATGTTTGATGCCAATCCATTGGCCATTGAGATCGCAAAAAAGAATGTTCAGATGAATGAACTTGAAGATAGAGTCCGAATAATCAGAGGCGACGCACGGCAGCTCCTGCTTGACGAGTCACGTGAGAAACGCTTTGATCTTGTTGATGTTGACCCCTTTGGAACACCAGCCCCCTTTCTTAATGCAGCAGTTCAGGCCATGCAACCGCATCAAGGATTGCTCGCACTTACTGCAACGGATATGCCAGCACTCTGTGGCGTGTATCCACATGTGGCTCAAAGAAAATATGGAGGCCGGTCAATACGAGCACCATTCGCTCATGAGATTGCTGTCAGATTACTTATTGGACTGGCATTCACTGTGGCGGGAATGAATGATTGCTCTATAGAACCATTAGTAAGTTTGAGCACAGATCACTATGTGAGGGTGTGGCTGGACTTGAGACCCAGTCGATCTACTGCAAATGCCCAGTCTGACATGATGGGGTTCATCAGATATTGTCCCTCTTGCATGAATACAGACATGGTTGCGCTATCGAAGATTGGAGAGGTTCAACCGCTCAAACACATTGGTAATTGTTCAGGAAAAGTAAAAATGGCGGGCCCACTGTGGATAGGGCCACTTTTCAACAGCACTACTCTATCTTCAGCAAGGGAGATAGAGGCAAAAGGAGAACAGTTCAGCAAGCGTGCTGGAAAAATATTAGAACTAATGAGAAAAGAACAGGAACTGACCGAGTTCACGTATGTGGATCTGCATATGTTATGTGATGCCTATGGACTCTCACCCCCGAGGCGGCAAGACATTATGGACAAACTAGAGGAGACAGGTCACAGGGTCACTCGCACACACTTCAGACCAACAGCAATACGTACTGATGCAGAGGTGGAGGATGTATTGAATGCAATAAAGGCTGTATTAGGAGATGATCAATAGATGGGACGACCAAAGGGAGATAGAAAAAAGGAACATTACTATAGAGAGGCAAAAAAGCACGGATACCGCGCCAGATCCGCCTACAAACTAAAACAGATTATTAAAAAGCAGAATTTACTGGCCGGAGTAGACAAGGTAGTTGAGCTCTGTTCGAGTCCAGGGGGGTGGACTCAAGTCTTAAGACAGTTCGATAGAAGTCTCGAGATAGTTGCCGTGGATCTCAATTCGATGCCACCTGTTGAGAATGTAAAATTCGTTCAGGGGGATATTACTAAGCAAGAAACAATCGATGAGATCATCCAGCTGATAGGAGGAAGTGCAGACCTCGTCTTATCCGATTGCGCACCAAATGTCACGGGCCAATGGGAGATTGATGTGGCAAGACAGCTTGCTCTTGCCGAGTGCACCATAAACCTGGGCTGCAAGATTCTAGGAGCCAAAGGTAAGGTGTTGGCCAAGGTCTTTCAGGGACCAGGGTTTCAAGAGTTCATGCAGATGGTACGAAACCTATTCTCTAGTGTACGACTCATTAAACCCGATGCGTCCCGGCGCACCAGTGCCGAAATCTACTTGCTTGCGGAGAATCCAAGACGATAAGCATCTCGATTATGAGGAATCAAAACTGAGAAGCCATTCTTCTAGACGACTACAGGAGATCGGCGAATCGGGCTGACGGGCTCCACATTTGCTGATCTTCGGGCAATGGAAACAAGGGCATCCATTCAGGTCACCTAGGCTTTGAGGCTCTGCATCGCTTATCATCTGCTCGTTAATGAAGTATCTTGTCTTTTCCAGTTCTTGCTTGGCCATTATTTGTCCCTCTGACATCAATTGTTCAATGGTTGTCGTCACTATCTCTGCGTCTATTTCAAGACCAGCGGTCAACTCTTCAAGAAGTAGCCCTTTTTGCCCTGCCTCACGAAGAGCTTTCAGGATTTGGTTGGCTACATTCATTTCAACGACCTTGATGAGAGACACACGACAAGACAGAACGAATTGCGCGGCCCCATATTTAATATTCGGAAGATACATGCACATTATGGTAATAAAAGGTACTATTGTGTACATTACTGGACAATATTCAGCATATAAAATAATGAACGTATCTACCTCTTCCTCTTTCGCGCCTTTTGGGGTTTCTCGGGGCGACTACTAACATAGAGAACAGCCCCAGCCGTGATAGGTTCAGAAACTGTAGTTTTTGGATGCGCCCTATCATGCGTATCACCCATTCGTTTGAAGGGGCGAATTGCAACATAGGGTTCTTTCACAGGACCAAATACATCCACAATTTTCCCAATCTTTTCCGCATTACTGGTAAGCACTATACCTCCAATAGGAGGGGTCTTGCTTGTGCGCACAATAAGTGATCCACGGGTTGTAATATGCAATAAAGTGCCTAGACGCCTCAATGGTTGCTTACCTCCGGCCACCTTTCCCCTTTCGTTTCTTACCCTTCTTTTTCTCGGCGGCGATACGTGCAGCCTCCCGTTGAGCTACAATTCGCCGCACACTCTTTGCGAGCATAAGTAGCAGTCGCTTTTTCTTGTGATGATCAGGGTTACCAAGGAGCAGATAGCCAGAACTGCGAGTCCAATCACGAGGGTATCTCTTATCCGGTTCGACAATAGCCTCAAACCCAATAGAATCGGCTGCCTGTTTAAGGATGTCAATCGTCACTCCAGGCGCCGCCAAATTTACAGGGATTCTACGGCCCTGTGAACGCGACAGGCCAGAGTCAAGATAGGCTGGCCAAACTATGACCTTGTCTTTGTGAGGCTTCATAGTAACTCATTCCTCGTGATTGAGAGCGTTGACCAGTTCAATATGGCTAATTCTTTTTACCTTTGCCATCTGGAGAAGACAAAAGATTAGAGAATCTCTATAAGAGAGAGGGGATGGCAACATTTCAAGAGGAGAACGATGTAATTTGCCAAGAAAGAGTAAGGATGTGTACTTCCTAGAGATAGCTGATCTTGTGTCATCCCGTAGCACATGCCTAAGGAATCAGGTGGGAGCCCTTCTCGTGAAAGACTCGCAGATCCTCTCAACGGGGTACAATGGCGCTCCTAAGGGGTTACCCCATTGTAGTGAAGTAGGATGTTTAAGAGACCAACTTGGAATAAAGTCAGGGGAACGCCACGAACTCTGCAGAGGACTACATGCAGAACAAAATGCGATCATTCAGGCCGCGTATCATGGGGTCAGTATCAAAGGGGCCAAGCTTTACTGCACGACAAGACCCTGTAGTATTTGCACCAAGATGCTAATCAATGCAGGAATCAAGGAGATCATCTATATCGAAGAATATAACGATCCTCTTGCAGCAGAGATTGCAGAACAGGCGGGTCTGAAGTTCAAAAAGGTGGATATTCCGAGACGCTACGGGCGAAATGGAACGGAACAGCAAGATACCAGTGTGACAAAAGATTAAAACAGACCACGGCCTCGCAAAGACAAAACCGAAGAGTGTGTTTCTGGATGGGTGCCCTTCATAACCTAATTAGTATTCAAGACTTGGCCCGAGATGAGATTGATCTAATACTTCGACGGGCTGCTGAGATGGAAGAGATTGCAGTCACTAGAAGCAAACTACTCGATGGCAGAATAATGGCCTACTTGTTCTTTGAACCCTCAACTAGAACTAGACTGTCATTTGAGAGTGCCATGCTTCGACTTGGTGGGAATGTGCTTGGCTTTGCGGATGTGGTGGTTTCAAGTGCTGGAGGTAAAGGCGAAACCCTTGCGGACACAATTCGAACCGTAGAGCGGTATGCGGATGTGATTGTGATCAGGCATCCACTTGACGGGTCTGCACGAGTCGCAGCTGAGTTCTCGAAGTGCCCAGTCATCAATGCGGGCAGCGGAGCAGAAGAACATCCTACTCAGGCACTCCTTGATCTATATTCTATCCAAAAAATGAAGGGGTCCATCGATGGGCTCAACATATCACTCTGTGGGGATCTAAAATACGGTCGAACAGTCCACTCACTGGCAATGGCGCTCACAGAATATGATGTCAAAATAACTCTGGCCGCACCTGAACAGTTACAGATGAAACCTTCAATTATACAAGTGATGGAGCGAGCGGGGCTCTCAGTCACGGAAGTTGAGAGCATAGAAGAGGCCATTGAAGAGGCCGACGTAGTATACATGACTAGAATACAAAAAGAGCGGTTTCCGGACATTCGCGAGTATGATGCAGTAAAGGGGCGGTTCAGACTTAAACGAGAAGATGTAGAAAAGATGCCCGATGATGCGATTATTTTGCATCCATTACCAAGAGTGGACGAGCTTGATCCCGAGATTGATTCCTTGCCTCAGGCACGATACTTCGATCAGGTGGAGGCAGGAGTGGTCACTAGAATGGCCATTCTTGATTTGATCCTCAACTAGTCCGGTCTAACTCGCGTAGACGGCGTACAAGAACATCAGTCGAGTCCAGTTTAATCAGACCAAGAGGAATCCGCATCTGCACTGAGAGGTCTATAGCAAGACGATCCACATGGTCAGTCCCATGAAGAATAATGAGAGGCGGTTTGAATTCTTGGGATCTGATGGCGATCATAGGAGCGCGACCAGTACTGACCCTTGTGAACAGCAGGCAACGTTCAGTGGTGGCCCCAAAAATCTTGAGAAACCCGTCGCTACTCAATTCTTTCACGGCGCGTTCGATATCAACAAGGGAATAGCCATAGATCTCTCGATCTAAATGGTCTTGCCCAGATAACACCTCACAGCCCAATTTTACACAGAAGTCGCGGGCGGTCATGGGTGATATGAAGTCACTCATAGCAAGCACAATATTCGTGTCTACAAGACTCACATCCATTAAACGTACATAGGCTGAGATGACCTGCCCCCCATTTTGCTCGTCAATATCCAAGAGCGATAATACAAAACGACGAATTGTATTAGTACCGGGTGATTTTCGTCGGCCAGATTCATAATCACTTATGACACTGGGACTAATACCAAGATGGTCTGCAAGTGCAATCTGAGGAATTCGAAAACGCTCCCGCCAGATCCGCATGGTCTGTCCTGGATGATCGGAGAGAGCAATTTCCCCGGCAATTCTTCTGGCAAAACGTTCACGGACGGTTGTCTGCAGCGACATCACAATCACGAGCTGTATACTGGCTTGTATCTGTCGGCCAGCATCGGTCGGTTAATTCTTGTTTCAAATCATCAGAAAATAACAATTTCGGCTATTGCCGAAGTCGAGAGCGAAAAGAAAATGGATGGTGGGCCGGACGAGATTAGTTCAACAACGGGGAAACCCCACTGCTATCGAACTCGCGACCTCTTGGATGCTTGCTCTGGGACCACAGTCACAGAGTCCCAAACCAAGCGTCATACCAAGCTAGACCACCGACCCATGAGTGATGATAGTTCCAACTGAAGACGATATAAGAATAGCGGAGTGAATATGAAATTTTGCTAAGATGATATGATGGTAAGTTGATGTTCCATGCCATCATCCGGATAGGTGATGGTGACTGTGCCGTCTTCAGTAATAGATCCATCAATAACACGACCGTCAAATAGCACTCTAGAAGAGGCCTCGACTCCAAACACGTGGATGATGAGAGATCGTGGTGGGGGTTTCCAAGTACCGTTCCGAGCCCCTATGCCCAATGTAAAAGTGCCATCTTGCGAGTCAACAACAAAATGAACAGTTGATGACGGCCCACTATCAGAGATACCATCATCCTCATACAAGATAAAATCGGAATGGCCATGCGCATAGATCCATAGAACTAGATTCCCCAAATCATCTCCCGTATGCTGTACCACACGACCTGTTGGAATAATGGCGCCGCCTCTGATGAAAATCGGAATTTGATCAATGGCTGCATTCACGGTGATAGTCGTTGGGCCATGTATGATTGCATGATCTTGAAACGAGTACCAAGTCCCCTGAGGGAGATACACCTCACGCGAGATTGCACCTTCTTCAAGGACAGGAGCGACCATAATGAAGGGGCCAACCATAAACTGAGTGTCCAGCGAGTAGATCTTGGGATCATCTGCAAACTCCATGGCCAATGGTCGCATAATGGGACGACCAGTCTGGCTAGAATCCCAAGCGAGAGAATAGAAGTAACGCAACAGTTTGTAGCGTAGATTTATTGCGTCACGGATTATCGACTCGTACTCGTTTCCAAACAGCCACGGTTCTTGGCGCGCCGTATTAATTCGTGAGTGATTTCTGAAGAAGGGATAGAAACAGCCCACCTGATACCAACGCACAAGCAGCTCTCCTGTCACATCATCTGAGAAGCCACCAACATCTGCACCACATATTGGGATTCCAGAAAGTCCAAGACCGAGTAACATAGGAATGGAGAGCCTTAGGTGATTCCATGTGGATTTGTTATCGCCAGTCCATGTGGCCGCATACCGCTGATAGCCCGCAAAACCGGATCTTGTGAGGATAAATGGTCGTTTCCCAGAGTGAACCTTACGAATGCCGTTAAATGCAGCCTCACACATTCCCAGAGCATATACATTACGAAGGCGTTCCTCCCAAAGCTCACCAGCGCTATCAACGACATGCTTCATAGAATATTCATCCCTGAGCCCCTCATAGATACAGTTTGATGGCTCGTTCATGTCGATCCAGCTACTATTACTCAAGCCTGATGAACTGAGAAGCAGATATTTGGATGCAAACCACTCTCGTACTTCAGGACGAGAGAAGTCTGGAAACACGGTCTCACCGGGCCAGACCAGTCCCACATAGACAGAACCATCATCTTGCTGCAGGAACATATTCTGTTTCAGGCCATCATCATAGACGGAGAATCCTTCTTCGAGCTTGACGCCCGGATCAATGATAGCCATCACATGAAATCCCAGTTTTGTAAGCGCATCCGTAAATTCATGGGGCTTGGGAAAGACCTTCGGATCCCATGTAAAGATACGGTACTCATCCATGTAGGCAATATCAAGAACAATTGTATCGCAAGGAAGGTTATGGTCACGATACCTGTTGGCGATACTTAGAATATCCTCTTGGCTCTCGTAGACCATCCATCGGGAGTGCTGATGCCCAAGGGCCCAGAGAGGAACAAAATGAGGGCGGCCAGTCAGGCGAGTATAACTATCAAGCACCTCCTCAAACGAGGGACCAAGTATCAGATAATAGTCAAGAGGGCCCCCTACTGAGCCGAAACTGTACTCGGCCTCCTGCTGGAAGTCGAAAAACGTTCGATATGAATTATCAAGGAATATACCATGAACTATGCCACGGTTCAGTACCAAGAAGAAGGGAATTGATTGGTAGAGTGGATCCGAATGAAAACCATAATCGGGATTATCTGTGGTCCACATCTCATAACGTATTCCACGTTTGTCAAGCCCGTACGCCTTCTCGCCAAGTCCATAGAAGACTTCAGGCCCGAGCATGGTTCTTCTGATCACAAAACCATTTTCGCGCCACTCAATACCGCCAGCACGACTGTCTTCAAAAATGGTCGCCCCATCAAGATTTTTCAAAATCAACCGAAATGGATCTCTCTCAACAAGTAATAGAGATGTGGGGAGTGAGATAGACCACTGGCCGTCCTGCTCGAAGAACTCTACAGAAGGGGGATTACTATATCCAACGGTTGCAAATGACTCGTACCTGCGATAGGTCTCCTCACGTGTGGCCTGAACACGAATTATGTTTGAACTAAGGCATGTGACACGGACACGACCTTCATCACAGAGGAACTCAAACGCAGGTCCATCTGGAGATTCTATTGGAGTAGGGGCTTCGATGACGCGCAATTCTAAACACGATTATGTTATGGGGATAGATACTTTTGTCAATTGTTACTCCAAGCGAAAGGTCATAACAGAGAGATTCGTAATACTTACTGGTGATAGTATGAGTCTGCTAGGACCTGATGATTTCGATCTTGACAAAAGAGGACGCGCAAAGAAGCACGCACAGGATTTGTCCCCTGCCCTGAGAAAATTGATTGACAAGTGGTTGAATGAGCCTGATGAGGATCTTGCCAGAAGAGAATTGACTACTCTTGTGGGACCAGAAGAGGCACGAAGACTCCTCCTTCTTCGGGGAAAGAGAAGAAGACTACATTGAAGAACATCGCGGATATTAATTAAAACACGTTTGGCGCCAAATAGAGGTGGAGCTGTGAGAAGAGATCGTAAGTTTGAGATGGAGATGCTCAAGTCATCAGAGCCTCGTACTGTTCTGTCACTGATTCGTACTATTGAAGCTGAAAAGCGTACACACTTAGCAGAGTTGCGAACAGGAATTGGGATTCTTACAATCCCAATGTCGCTGGTCACGATTCTGATTGCCACGTCAAAATATTACGACATCCTCCAAGTGATTCCAATGGTGATCCTGCTCACTATGGGGATCATAGTGCTACTTGCATTGGGATCGTACTTGGCGTTTCAGGCACTGATGAAACTGCGTGAGAATGAGCGATTTATATACAAAGTTCATAACACCGCATCCGAATCATTTTGCGACGATCTTGCTGAAGAAGAAATGAGAAAAGATGGAGCCCCAGGCGAGATTTGAACTCGCGGCCTCCTCCTTACCAAGGAGGCGATCTGACCGGGCTAAGCTACTGGGGCTTCTTGGGAGATGAATTTCGATTCTGAGATAAAGTTTTCTGAGTAGAACGATCACTCACTCACTCAAAGAGCTCGTGTAGATGAAAATGGTGTTTTCCTAATCGTCCACCATAATTACCTGCACTGACACGAAGAACACCCGGATACTTGCAGACAGTCTCTATGGCTGTACGCATAGCTGCTGCAACTGATTCGTGATTCAGGCCATTGATGACGATCTCCAGTACAAAATTAGAATCAGGCGGCACCTCAGTGTCAGGAACTAAGGAACGGATTGTTGGGCAGAATTGTTCATTGGTAGACGCGACAAGACCCTTGTAACGAGAACCAACCTTTGAACCAGATCCGACAAGGCCTCCGGGGAAAGGGGTGTAAGCACCCTCGACCTGCTCGATGGCTTGAACAGCGGCACGCCCACTCGCCATTCCGGTAGCAAGATCCTTCGAAAAATAGATGATATTTCCCCCAGCAATGCCTTTCGTTCGACCAAAGTTTTCCTGAACTACAAAGGTACCACTCATTCGAGGGATGAGCCAGAAGACACGGCCATCAATTGGACCTTTTTTCACCTGAAACCCATCACCAAAAAAGGAGATCTTCTTGCCAATAGGATAGTGCTCACGGGGATGTGGCGTGTCATCATAAGCGCACGCAGTTGGACTTGTGAGAACACATTGCCCAATCCGAGCTAGAAGTTGGTCCTCTAATTTCACTTTCTTATTTGTTGCAAAGATGACCCTGACTCCAGGTCTCCCGTCGGGGGTCTGTTCACCAGATAAGACATATTCAATTCCAGCCTCTACAGGGGTCATGATGATTGATGTACCAAAGCCTGTAGCCTCTAGAGCAGTAATGCGTGCCCACTCTTCATTGTAGGCGGTAATGAGAGTCCGATTCATATGTACGGAGAATGCCTCCGCAAAAGTATCATCGATAGGCACATCATGCAATTTCAAGCGACTGCCTCCAAGTAGAGTACGGACTTCGGCCTTTTCATAGTTATCATCAGAAGTGCATTCTTAAATGTGACAGGACATCAACCTTCATGGAGCTGCAGACAGATGGTCATTCAACTCACGGCAATTAAAGTTCCAGATATTCCCGTCGAGGCGGACGTGATCACACCGAGCCATTTTGTCGCAAAGAGCGTTGATGAGATCCGTCAGCTGGAGGTCTACCAAGGAAAGCAATGCCTAACACTTGGGGACTTTTTTGAGGTCAGTGGAGAACCAACTGATGATATTGCAGAATTGACCATCAAGATCGAGGGGGATCTTAAGCGCATAAAATACATCGGCCACCAGATGAACGGAGGGCGAATCGAGATTCATGGCGATGTGGGGATGTATCTGGGATCCATGATGCAGGCGGGGCGCATTCACGTTCATGGTTCTGTAGGAGCGTGGGCTGCCGCAGAGATGTCTGGTGGCAATATACAGATAGAAGGAGATGCGGGCGACTATCTCTGTGCAGGCCTGCGAGGAAGTGGTGAGGGAATGAAAGGGGGACGCGTGTATGTTGCGGGGGATGTGGGCAGAGAGATGGCGGCTCATATGAGAAAGGGGTTTATTTCTGTAAAAGGGAACATTGGAGAGATGGCTGCGTTTCGCATGCAAGGGGGGACAATAATAGCATGTGGAAATGTATCTTCACGTTTAGGTGTGCAGGCCACACGAGGAATGATTCTGATAAGAGGAAAGGTAGAGTCAATATTTCCCACTTACAGATTTAGTGGCGTTGCCGTCAGAGAATTTACTAGCTACTATATGCGATACCTCTTCACACGACGGCCAGACTTTATCGATAGATACGGCCCTGACGAGAAATGGATCAAGTTCCAAGGTGATTTTGCAGAGGGCAGGCCCAATACAGAACTCTATGTGCTATCCAGCACCAACAGGCATCTCTTGACCAATGGTGAATGAAAATGCCAATTAGTGTGAATCGACAGGCAATGGAAATCGTACAGACGATAATCAAAAAGCACAGGAAACTTGGATGTGAAATACTCGAGCTGGAGAATGGCTGTACCATAATTGATGCAGGGATAAACACACAGGGGAGCCGAGAACTTGGACGATTAGTGGGGGAGGTCTGCCTTGGTGGTCTAGGCGTAGTCAGATTCACAGAGATGCATATAGAAGATCTGACGCTGCCCGCCGTTAGTGTCAATGTGGATCAACCAGCCATTGCAACCCTTGGGTCTCAGTATGCAGGCTGGAGCCTCAAGATGGAGGGGTTCTTTGCCATGGCATCAGGTCCAGCACGTGCACTATCGCGAGTTGAAACGTCACTCTTTGAGGAACTCCAGTACACAGATGATGCAAGAGAGGCAGTCATCATGCTTGAGACCGCACAGATCCCAAATGAAGAGGTGACTGCAACTATTGCTGAAAAATGTGGAATAGACACTTCTAACCTGTATTGCATCATTGCTCCGACCGCCAGCATTGTAGGGTCGGTGCAGATCTCAGCCCGAATTGTGGAGGTAGGAGTTCACAAACTTCATACACTGGGGTTTGATCCTCTTAAAATCCGTAAGGCCCACGGGGTGGCTCCAGTGGCCCCAGTGGCCAAAAAGGACAGCCGCGCAATGGGAGTGACCAATGACTGTATTCTTTATGGTGGCAGGACCTTCTTGTTCATTGAAACAGATGAAAATGATAATCTCGAAGAACTGGTAGAACGATGCCCAGCAACGGCATCGGAACAGTATGGGGTACCGTTCTATAACCTCCTGAAATCAAAGAATTTTGACTTTTACGAACTGGACCCGTTACTGTTTAGCCCTGCGGAGGTCACACTTATCGACTATCAGGACCAGAAAGCGTACACAGCCGGGTTTCTAAATGCGGCAGTCCTGAAACAATCAATAGACTCTTGCAAGTAAAGGACGGCGTGCACATGATTGCAAAAATAACATTCAAGGGGCCTCTTGTAATATCAATGGGGAGATCGGAGGTCAGTATAACTATAGAACAGTCAGACTATGCCCCACTGAGAGCAATCCTGACCAAGTTGATTGAGACATACCCGGAGATCAGAAAGATGTGGATGACCCCCAAAGCAATCGCCCAAGAAACACTCATTCTGTCAAATGGCACAGATGTCTCGCTAATGGGCGAACTTGATGCCAACATAAATGATGGCGACTCGATTTTGATTATCCCATTGATACACGGGGGATCGCAATAGGTCAGTCCACGAAAGAGGCACCAGCGTGAAGACCACGGATATTCATTTCTAGAGTTCGCTCAGGAACTATGTCTTTCAATGCAGCCTCTAGAGATTCAAGCGAAATAATTCCGGACTTCTTAGCAAAAGCACCTAACATGATCATGTTAGAGATCATCCGTGAACCCAATTCGTCAGCAGTCTTCATAGCTGGAACAGGAATCACCGTAAACGTGTCACCACAATCGCACTTGACAAGGTCGGGATCAATGATTAGTGTGCCATCCTTTTTTGCTCCCTCAAGGTACATGTCAAAGGCCTTCTGCGACATGAAGATACTATAGTCGGCCTTAACCACCTTGGGATAGCGAATGGGTTCATCACTGATAATCACCTCGCTTTTTGCAGCGGTCCCACGGGCCTCAGAACCATAGCTCTGAGTCTGGATTGCATCAAGGTTCTCATGCACAACAGCGGCATGGCCCAAGAGCACGCCAGCAAGAACGACACCCATTCCACCAGTACCTGCAATTCTGACCTCAGTTCGCATTAGTTTCACCTCTGTTGCTGTAACTGTTGTAATGAGTCCAACAGACCTGGCTCGTCCCGGTCAACGAACTCACCAAGATCTTGACCGTGTTTAGTAGGCACAATCTGACCAAGAGGATCATCCTTCTTGCGAACTGGAAGACCCTTGAACCATTTGATCATATCAGGAGGGGAGCCAGCACCAGTTCTGCGCCCATAGGCGGTAGGACATTGGCTGAGAATCTCTACAAAGGAAAAGCCTCTTCTTTGAAGCGCCTTGCGAATAGAGCGGGCTGCTTGGAGAGGATGTGCCGTGGTCCATCGGGCCACATAGTTTGCTCCTGCTGCCGCAACTAATCGGGCAAGATCGAATGGCCGTTCCGGATTACCAAAAGGTGAGGTTGTAGTTCGATCTCCAGTGAAAGTGGTCGGTGCAACCTGCCCCCCAGTCATGCCATAGATGAAGTTAGTTGACGAGATGACCGTCAGATCAATATTCCTCCGCGCCGCATGGATTAGGTGATTTCCACCGATGGCTGCCAGATCACCGTCCCCGCTGATTACTACAACATTAAGTTCGGGTCGTGCAAGTTTTAGACCAGTCGCAAATGCGATTGCACGGCCATGAGTTGTGTGAAGTGTATCAGCCTTAAAGTGAGGAGATGGAATCCAAGCACCACAACCGATACCAGAAACAAACGCAAACCCACTAAGGTCTTCATGCCCAAGATCACGAACAGCCTTGAAAAAGGAATTCATAATAATACCGTTTCCACATCCGGGGCAGAAAGGAGTGGGAAGAGCCTCTTCTCGAAGGAAGGAACGTGAGAAATGAACTTTTGATGCTGTCAAGAGATTACCTCACCTTGCTATGCCAAATGCCATAGGCAGGAGTTAATAACTATTCTCAGGCGGCAACAAGTTAAAGAGGCATAAGGATTTGGAGCGAAGTGAAGAAACGCGGCCACCATGGTCAACGGTCTATATGCCGAATGAGCATCGCTTTTAAGACGACCAATTGGGAGAATGCGTTTGACGACGATTACAGATTGGTGAATTTAGATGGCAGAAGTCGCAGCAACTAGGGCGTTCAATCGTGAGATTGCATCCGTGATTGGAGCCACAATTCAGGTCATTACCAATGATGGAAAGACGTACACTGGTACCCTAAAGGGTGTGGATCAGAACACACTTAGTCTCGTGCTTGCAGATGTTGTGAGAGAGGATGAGACCCGTTTCCCGCGAATCTTCATCTACGGCAACAGCATCGTTTCATTCTCAGTGACTGAGAAAGAGGTCAGCCTTGAAGGCCTTGCTAAAGAACTCGAGAAAGTGTTCCCACCAGGAGGCGTGCGATTCTTCCCGGACACAGGCGTCATTGTCGTAATGAATAAGATCCGTGTCACTCCAGAGGGCGTGGATGGTTCAGGTCCCCTATATGAGAGGGTGGCGGCTATCGCAAAGGACTGGATGGAACAGCACGGTCTCGAATAAAAATAAATAACATGGTACAATGAACAGTCAAGTCCTGTACCAGAACTATTGTAAAATAGGCATAATATTGCGACATTTCTGCCTCAAATAAAAAAGCCTGAAGTGCAGGCGTCTATAGAAGCCTGCGAAGTCCAAGATCTTCAAGACTGCGTTTCTCTTCCTCTTCTGAGGGCTGCGGCCCGCGAGGTGCAGTACGTCGAGGGGGCGGTTTAAGCCGATCCTCCCAAGTCCTCTGTGATGAAGAGGGGAATTTACCAATTGACCGCAGATCCGCGCGTATTTTTCGCGGGTCGAGCGCACCAGCAGAACTAGTGGGCCGGAGTAGACCAAGTGCACTGAGATTGCTCCGGCTTGAAGTGGAAGAAGTGACCGGAGAGGCATCCTTAGAGCGAGCTAATAGTTGAGGGCTCTTTACACCTGTGAGAATTAACATTACTCGTAATACACCACTTAGGCGCGGATCAACACGTGCCCCCCAGATGACTTGAGCATCAGTACTCATTTTATTGGAGACCAACTCGCCCACACGGTTAGCCTCTGCAAGGGACATGTCAGGACCACCTGTGATATGAATCAACGCACCAGTAGCCCCTGCCCATTCCACTTCAAGAAGTGGGCTCTCTAATGCATTATGAATAGCGGCCTCCGCACGATTCTCACCTGATGCCTCACCCACTCCAACTAGGGCAACACCACCATTACAGATGATTGAGCGAACATCAGCATAGTCCAAGTTGATAAGACTGGGGAGCGTGATGGTCTCTGTGATACCTTTCACCATCCCAGCAAGAACCTCATCTGCAATACCGAAGGCCTCCTCCAAGGGGAGATCTGGAACCAGCTCCATTAGTTTTTGATTATCAATAACGACCACGGTATCAGCGTTCTCTTGAAGCTTAGCAAGCCCAGCCTTGGCCTTATCAATTCGAGTCCGTTCGAGACTGAAAGGCATTGTCACTACGCCGACAACAATGGCATCGTTTTTCTTGGCGATCTCAGCAACTATCGGGGCGCTCCCTGTACCAGTGCCACCACCCATACCAGATGCAATAAAGACAAGGTCCGCATCACGGATTAACTCGGCGATCTGAGCGGACGACTCTTCGGCAGCAGCCTGCCCCACGTGGGGGTAGCCACCAGCACCTAGACCGCGGGTGATCTTTTCACCAATCAATAGCTTCCTGTGCGCAGGGGTCACTGCAAGATGTTGGCGATCCGTATTGATAGCAATGCACTCCGCGCCTTGAACACCAATGGTCATCAAACGGCGTATTGTATTATTTCCGCCACCACCGCACCCCACAACAACGATTCTTGCTTGACCAACATCTCTTGTAGAAGTCGAAGACCTCTCAAGACGACTATGTTCCCGTGCAGTATCGATAAAGGATTTCATCGCATTGTGCCCTCGACAAGTTTCACTGATTCTATATCCCTGCGTTCCCATAGTTCTCGTTTGAGCAGGTCGCGGATGGCAATCCGTATAGTTTCTGAACGGTTAGGATAATGACCATCTTGCACAAGACGCTCTATATCATCCACGATTCGCTCAGGTAAATGAACGGCAATTAAACGCATAGGAAGTCCTCAAAGAGAGACTTACTCTATCAACATTTGTACGTGTGTAATACCAACTTGAAACACAAGTTTGCATATAATCAAGCGAATAAAAATAAATGAGGAAGAGAAAAATCTCTTCCAACTATCGGTTCTTACGGCCGGTTCGCCGAGCCGCAATGTTACCAACCTTTCGACCAGGTGGTGCATGACGACTGACTGTTGTCGGTCGGCCGGGAGACTGATGAGAGCCTCCACCATGTGGATGTGAGCACGCATTCATTGCAGTACCACGTACGACAGGCCACTTTCGTGCCTTTGGCCGGGTATGATGCCAAACTGCGCCAGCCTTAAGGAATGGCTTCTCCGGACGCCCACCACCTGCAACAATACCAATGGTAGCTCTACATCGCGGACTAAAGGACTTCTGTCTACCACTAGGCAAACGGATTATTGCCTTAGTCTTGTCAATTGACACAATGGTTGCAGCAAGGCCGGAGGCTCGAACGAACTTTCCACCATCACCGGGGGATCCTTCGATATTGAAGATAGGAGTACCTTCAGGGATGTGTTCAAGCATCAATGTGTTGCCATTAGCAAGTGCGGCATCCATACCACACTCAATGGTCTGCCCAACTTGAACGCCTTCCGGTGCAACCATATAATGCAGCTTTGATTCCCCTTCATACTTGATCTCAGCAAGAGGCGCACCTCTGCCTGGCTCGTGATAGAGGGCAATGATCTTCCCGACATAGGTCTTTTCTGGAACCCACTTCGGATGTCGAACAGGAGCGATTCGTGTACGACTTCGATTACGCCACTGAGTCGTGCCTCGTCCCTTTCGCTGGACTAGAACTCGTCTACCCATTATTGCACCTCCTTAGAATATGCCAAGCTGGGTGGCGACATCTGCTGCACTGTATTCCGGTGCAAGTCGCACAAACGCCTTCTTCCGCCCATCAGGCAAAATCAGGGTATTCACTTTTTCCACAACAACATCATAGAGGGTCTCAACAGCCCACTTGATGGTATTCTTGTTGGCCCTTAGAGCGACATAGAAGGTGAGCTTATTGGCTGTGTCAACAGCATCAAGACTTGCCTCTGTGACAACGGGTCTGATTATTACTTCATTAGGATCTCGCATCACATCTCACCTCTTACAGGAACAAACGCTCCTTCTCCAATCGCTCAATGGCAGATTTTGTCCAGACAACAAGCCGACCCGGATGTGTACCTGGTGCGAGAAGCTCAGCATTCAGACTCTGCACCTCAACAACATCTACACCGGGGAGATTTCTTGCACCCAGACCAATACCGCGGTCTTCCCCGACCACAATCAGGAAGGACTTTGGTGTCTTCATCTTTCGGCCACGCATCTTACCTTTACCAGCTCGAACACCACGACCACGGACTGCACGGTCAAGATCCGCCTCAAGTCCCAGAGCAGTGACTGCCTCAAGAACAGCCTTGGTTGAATCGAGAGCTTCTAGCTCATCGCTTACAACTAAGGGGATGTTTGGAACGGTTTCGATCTTATGACCACGTTGTGCAACCCTATCGCGATTTGCAGTGGCTGCAATTGCCGAACGTATGGCAAGCCTGCGTTCCTTCTTGTTAATTCTCTCAATTAGCACCTTTCGTGCTTCAGGGGGATGAGCAACTCGACCACCAACTGTCCCAGGAGCAAATCCTCCTTTATTAGCAGCTGATGTACCACCACCCTTTATCCGGGGCGTCCGCGAACGACCATGACCGGTCTGCCAACTCTCGGCTGTGTTCCTCTTACCTGCCATCTCATCTACACCATGTGGTTGGTAGCGTCTTGATTGCAGAGCAAGGACTGCACGCTTGATGACATCGGGACGGAAGGGGGTCTCGAATTGCACTGGCAACTCAATTGCAGTACCCGTCTTGCCCTTTAGTGAGTAAGTCTTAGCTTTAACCATAAATCATTCCTCCCACTATTGCTTTGACGAGGTACTGATGTAACTCACAGGCATCGGTTCAGACACATGACCCTTCTTAGGTCGGATCGGAAATCTTAGTCTAATAGGCCTCTTAATCGGGCCCGGAACCGAACCTTGGACCATTACATAGTCGCCTCTGATAATTCCATAATGCACAAAGCCACCTGCAGGGGTAATTTCCTCACCACGTTCACCCATCTTGATGATTGCGTTATTATAACTAACACGTGAATGGAATCCTGTCTGTCCTGCTCGCGGTACTGAATAACGAATGTTTGTTGGGGACCATGGGCCAATACAACCCACTCCACGCTTTGTCTTTCGGGACTTGTGCTGGAGGATCCTGATACCCCACCTGCGAACTGGGCCTTGAAAGCCATGCCCTTTGGTGACAGCAATTGTGTCTACAAGCATTCCTTCTTCGAGGATGTCAGCTACACGAAGGTCGGTCCCAAGAATACTCTTTGCGTATTCAAAAGCATCCTGAACACTGGATGCCCCAACCTTATACTCTGCTACATCAGGCTTTTTCTTTGGTACCCCTGCAAGTCTTGGCTGAGTATGAAGAAGAACACGAATCTCGGATAGAGAGTCGACAATCTCTTCGAACTGCGACATCTTGGCCTCAAAGTCGTACTCCTTTGGGAGTGGCAACGTCCTTCGAAGATCATCGGACAAAGACTCGGCAAGGACTTCTGTCACGAGCTTAAGACCATAGGGAGTGGTCTTGTAGCCTCGTATCGAGAACGGACGCACTGGTGGTGTGTCAATCACCGTCAAAGGAATAACGGTCTCCTGCCCGGTAAATGGGCTGTTGGGATTGTTAATAGTAACCACTGCGTGTGTCATCCCGGCCTTGTAGCCGATGAAGCCAAGTAGTTTTGCAGCCGATCCATCATACTCTGGCCAATTCTTGATACGGGGCACGAACTTTGACGCTCGGCCGCGTGGCAGATACGCCAGACTGCCGCGTTTTGGTGCGTGTTTCTTTCTGTGTGCCATCTATAACACCACTTTTCCCGTATCGAACGGCCTATGGACTGGGCTATTCGTACTACAGTTGCCGACAACCAGAGGGTCTGCTTTTTAACATTGCCCTATTAACAAAAACGGATATCAGAAATAACCGGGACGCGCAACAAGATCACCAATGGAGGCATTCAGAAGACCGAGGCTGATCAGAATAGCCTCTTCTAATCGAACGGTCTCAGTTCCTTGCCCCGGAATCGTGTTGACCCAGAGATCAGTCTCATCCTTTAGACCAGAACCGCCATCTACGAGAATATCAGATATGCCATGATGCGGACCACCAAATAGTGCAATTAGACTATGAGATGATCGGACAAGTGAAATGAGAGTTTCCTCAATTGAACTGAAGACCACTCCCTTTTTTGAAAAAGCAACCCGAGGCCGTGTGGGAGATTCGTTGAGATAGCGGACAATATCATCAATGGCTACAACTTCGAAACCAAAATAGAAGTCTAGTGATGACCGGTCGATAATTTCGATTTTAACAGTTGGTTTAACAGATATGATACGGAATAGAGTGGGTCTCCGTTGATCCACTGATTTGTCGTAATCCACAGGCATGTCCAACCCAAGGTCAATCTTGCCGGGCTTGACTTGGACACCCCAACGGACATCGCCCACCTGAAGATCATTAATAGATACAGACAGGGGATGACTACGGGTTCTCAGAGGTGGTAACATACCTACGTACTGCATCATAGGGGATCTACCAAAGACACGCTTCCGAAGATACTGTGGTGTGTCCATATACTTCAAGAGCCGAAGTATCATGTGACGGTCATTTGGATTGTTGCCTAATCGTCCAGTGGAATACACCAGAACACGATCAACACGAAAGATTGCAAAAGCGCGAGCCATAGCTCCAATCTTTAGAGTCTTGTCACGAAGGCCTGTGCAATTCGTAAGTGAGGTATCAGGAATAGCTACTTCGAGCAAAGCATTCATCCTCGCATCTAGAGGTCTAGAGTAAACCAGAGAGTCACCTTATCGGAAGATTCCTCGATTTTCATGTCAGCATAGGTCATTGCTTTGACTTCGGTATGGACATCATGCTTATCAAAATCAATAGCCTCGCCCCATATAGTGGCATCCAGGGTCCACGGATCTCCGGACCTGATAGACCGTACTTGAAATTTAGAATAGAATTGACCGTGGATATCAATCAATGCAATCAACTGCCCAACCCATTCCACAAGCAGTTCTTGGAGATCGATTCCTTCCACATGGATATCGATCTTGTCTTTTGCATCGACTGTTGAGGTGTCAACAATAACATTGAATGATGCAAATGCAGCCTCCTCAAAAGCCTCCGCTAGTGTCGGCGCCCAGCATTCTATTGTAATATCAGCTGTATGCTCATGGAAACGGAATCCTCGCAGTTCGTTCAATGCACCGTCACCATGAAGGCATTCACTCCAAGAAGCTTAAAAGCAGTTCTCAATGGAATCATTATGACCAACATCGAGGTCAAAATGCCGAGGTAGCCAAGCCCGGACCACGGCGCTGGTCTTGAAAGATGCGTACATATTATGCATCAATAACAAGACAACCAGTGTGCAATTGCACGCGAGCGTTCAAATCGCTCCCTCGGCGCCATGTCTATCTTTTGAGATTATAATTCACGTGCAAGATACGGCCCTAGGTCGGAGTATCCCTGTGCACGATAGTACTCCTTGACACCAATCCCGCTCAATACAAGAATTCGATCCACACCCAGTTCGTCACACCCGATTCGTTCGGCCTCGCGTAAAAGGCGTTCACCAAGCCCTAGGTGCTGCCAAGCATCAGATCGACGCTCACCGATATTGACGACTGGACCATAGACGCGAAGCTCGCGAATCAAAACACAGGGGGTCGATGCCACCTCAGAACGATGCGCATCAGCACTGGGTAGCCTTAATCGAAGAAAACCAAACAAAACATCGGCGGCAGGATCTTCAAAAGAGAGAAACATCTCAGTACCACCTGCAGCCTCATAGTCACGTCTAACAAGCTGAATGTTAGTGGGATCGGCACGAGACCCTGTTCGCATCTCATAGTGACCCACTTCACGGTATCGGATCGTTGGGTTTCTCAATCCCAGACGAATCATCTCTCGATGGACCAATTCACGTAGATTCCCACGATTCAGACCAGCCTCGATCTGGTGGAGAGGGATATCCCGCTGCATGCGCTGAATACGGACGTACTCAGGCATCCTGCTCACAGCACTCGCAACAAGAGAAACAATCTGTTCATTTGTATAAGGGGTGTACTCGCCATTTACCCACCAATCGTAGAGCTTGGTATTCTTAATCACCAATGTGGGGTAGATCTTCAGCATATCAGGACGGTAATCAGCGTCGGAAAACAATTGCTCAAAGACCTCGAGATCGGATTCAGGTGTGGCACCAGGAAGACCCGGCATCATATGATAACAGATTTTGAGTCCACTATCGCGCAGTAGCTTGGTCGCCTCAATCGTTGCCTCAACACCATGACCACGTTGAACACGTTCAAGAATCTCATCAGAGAGCGTTTGCACACCAATCTCAACACGGGTCGCACCCATCTCGAGCATCTCATCAATAGAGGAGGTTGAGATCCAGTCGGGCCGCGTTTCAAAGGTCGTTCCAATGTTTCTGACAGATGCGGTCTCATTTAGACGCTTGGCAACCTCAAGATCCGAACTGACAGTACCATTCATTGCATCAAGACAGCCTTTGACGAACTCACGCCGATATTCCAAGTCCTTTGAACACCAGTCACCACCCATGACTATTAGCTCAACCTTTTGGACAGAGTGCCCAATCGTTCGAAGCTGATTCAGTCTACTGGTGACCTGATCATATGGGTCAAAGGCATTCTGGATACCTCGCATCGCCGCAGGCTCATAACCGGTATAACTTTGAGGGACGCCCAGATCAGGCCCTCCCGGACAATAGGCACATTTCCCATGAGGACAGGGAACAGGCTTGGTCATGACAGCAATGACGGCAACACCTGAGACCGTTCGTACTGGGCGTGTACGAAGCAGGGGACGAAGTATTTCGGCTTCTTCTGGAACAGCATATTCTAGAACGTCAGCATTAGTAGGGATCCGTGCGCGGTGAAACCTGCCGCAGACCTTGTTCTTTATCTGGTTGATTGTCTGTTTGGTGAGAGGCTCTACTGAATTGAGCAAGGCTTGGATTATTGCACGGTTGAGTTCATATTCTTCGTCATCGCTCGTCAAGGAAGAGTACCTCTACAGATCAATCACTTTACAGAAACACTGCTAATTGGATAGCTTTTTATTCACTCGGTTCAGGAACACATATTGAACGAACGAGGTAGAAAAAGATGCCAGGTTCACACGGTTCTCTTACAAAGGCGGGTAAAGTTCGCGAGTCAACCCCAAAGGTACAGGGTCGCGAGCGCCATACACCAATTCCACGCATCCGGAATAAAAGAAACTATGTCAAACGGTTCATTCGCGGACGCACAGTAGGTGTTCGCGCATAGACGCAACATAGTCAGACCACAGGCCAGCCTGTGGTTCGCCATTCTTCTTTTAGATAGTCGCGTGCTGAATCATGTCACGTGACACGTTAATGTCACATCATCAAAAATTCTGTTTGACACCCGTTGAATCACGGTGATAGTTACCAAACTCGGTAATGTTTCGTAACTGCTCTCCAGAGAACACAGGCCCATCTACACAGACAAGTTCCCCGGTAGGATCTAGAGCACAGGTCCCGCAGAGCCCACAGCCACACTTCATATATCGTTCAAGAGAGGCCTGAAAACGAATATCATGATCCATAGCCATACGCCATAGGGCGACCATCATCGGTTCAGGTCCACATGTGTAAAGTGTATGAATATCTGATTCAGAGAGGACTTGCGCCACAGCCATTGTCACAAAACCTTTCATGCCAGCAGAACCATCATCTGTTGTTATTATGAGCCGAACCCCATCCCCTTCAAGCTGCTGCATCTCTTCAATGAAAAGAAGCTCGTCCTTAGTCCGAGCACCAATAACAACCGTGATCTCTGTACCCAGTTCCACAAAGTGTTGAATCACCGGACGCAGTGGAGCAGTTCCAATACCCCCACCAACTATGAGAGGGGATGGACAATCAAGATCAAAAGGGTGGCCAAAAGGTCCACGAATGCCAATCAGGTCATTATGCGCCAAGGAAACGATAGCCTTAGTTGCAGATCCGATGGGGCGAATGGTCAACCCAACAAGGCCATCCTGAAAATAGGAGATGCTGAGGGGAATCTCATCAACTTTCGACACCCAGACCATGAGAAATTGCCCTGGTGAAAAAGTCATATCCGGATCTTTGAAGAATATCGTACGATCATGGGCATTCTCTTTAACAATATTCACAATTTGGACAGACCGAGGGCCACCAGTCAAAGATTCGATGTTCATCAAAGGTTCCTCCATGATAGACCTACTATATCTGATACCGAACTGAACCCCTCTTGTTGTAGATACTCGCTCACACCCATCTTAATTCGCTTGAAGACATCAAGTCCTTCAAGTACGGCTGTACCAATCTGAATGGCACTTGCACCCGCAAGATGCATCTCCACTGCATCCTGCCACGTTGCCACACCACCGACTCCAATAATAGGAATGGAGAGTGCCCTAGACAGATCGAACACACAACGGAGGGCAATTGGGAATATTGGTGGGCCTGAAAGGCCACCAGTGATATTGCCTAATACAGGAACTCTTTGATCAATATCAATACGCATTCCTCGAACGGTATTAATTGCAACAACTGCATCTGCACCGGCTTTTTCCGCAGCCATCCCAATCTGTACGATGTCCGATGCGTTTGGAGTCAGTTTGGCAAAGACTGGACAATCAACAATGTCTTTTACGGCACGAACATAGTCGTGCGTAAGATTCGGATTATGTGCAATCTGACTGATCTCGGCATGGGGACAGGAAAGATTGAGTTCAAGGGCAAGTGGGTCCAGTGTGAGAGCATGCTCGGCAACACGCTCAATATCATCAATAGTCGAGCCAAAGATGCTCAGGACGAAGGGAATCCCCCATTCCTTGAGAAGAGCCAATTCGTCCTTGAAGGCTTCAATGCCGGGATTAGTCAGGCCAACCGCATTGAGAAGACCACCATGAGAAACCGTGATGATCGGACCAGGATGCCCTTTTCGCGGGTGAAACCCAATTGATTTTGTTACGACTACATCTGCCCCATTTTCGGCAATCCGACGCAGTATCGAGGCTGTTACCCCAAGTAGTCCAGAGGCAAGCCAATAGCCTTCAATCTTCAAAGTGCCACCTAGGATGTTATCAGCACTTTGCCCCATTATAAGCTAAATGGAAGTACAATGAGTATAACATATTACAGTAGATTGTGAATTTCAGTAAATTTGGGAAATGATGCAAATACCGAAGCTATTAGTGAGCACCATGGCAAGATTGAATAGAATCACAACGAGTATGAAACAAGACTCAAGTAGGTAGTCAGGTTTGAAGAGTATGCAGGTTCATCTTGTCCCAACTATATTTGGTATTTTTATCCATGACAACAAGGGTGAGATCATCTTACATCACGTGATCTATCCCGATGTGAGTCTTGCAGTCACGGTCACAAGCAAGATCATGGAGGGGCATATAGTCACACCTCTTCAAGACCTGCTGAAACAGGCACAATCAGAGGGCTTTGAGTCGGTGATTGTGGAGAACCAGCATGTAGCGAGGGCAATCGAGGAACTGGGCACCGTGGCTGTAGTAATTGATGAACAATCACGGGATATCAAGATGTTCCGAAGCATGCTTGATGACATTCTTGTAAGAGAGAAGATCGTAGAGGATAGAACGCGAGTAAGTACATTCAGACACGATGTGGCTCTCCGCATTGCAAGAAGCAGGATATCTGAAGCAAGCAAGTCCCCAGACTTGTTAGTCAAACATGCAATTGATGCAATTGGTGAAATAGACAAGAACATCAACATTCTCTCCATGCGGCTTAGGGAATGGTTCTCAATATTTAGACCATCTCTAACTAGACTTGTCGAGGATCACAATCAATTTGCACAGGTCATCAAGACCATCAATAAGGGAGGCACTACAAAAGAAGACCTCCTTAAAATTGGATTCGCGGATATGATTGCCGAGAAGATCAGCACATCATTCGAAACCGATATGGGTGCTCCACTTACTGGTGAAGATCTCATACCCCTGACACAACTAGCCGACATGGTAAACAATCTTGTTGAAACACGTCAGAGAATGGAGGAGTATGTAAGCAGACTGATGCAGACGGTAGCACCGAATATTACAGCACTTGTAGGACCACTTGTTGGCGCGCGACTCATCAGCATGGCGGGCTCACTCCTAGACCTCTCAAGAAAGACATCAAGTACAATTCAAGTCCTAGGAGCCGAGAAAGCACTCTTCAGAAGCCTGAAGACGGGGACTGCACCTCCAAAGCATGGTCTCATCTTTCAGGTTCCAGAGCTATATAGTGCACCCTATTGGCAGAGAGGTAAAATTGCGCGGGCCCTAGCTGGGAAGATATCAATTGCTGCCAAGATAGATGCATTCTCCGGACGCGATGCTGGTCAGATGCTTCGCGATGCATTTGAGAAACGTGTAAAGGAGATACGAACACAAAATCCGAATCCACCTCCACCCAAACCAACAGCTTCGATCCAAGGGCGGCAGGGTAGACAACGTAGCGGACGATCCAGACGAGGAAAATATGGACGAAGGAGGCCAAGCAAGCGATGAGCGTTCTACCCACCTCATTTGGAGGGGTATTTAAAATAAAGGACAAAGACCGTGAATCGTTGGCCACAAGAAGTCTGGTCAAAAATCAGAGCGTCTATGGAGAGAAGGTCTTCGATATAGAGGACTATAGTTACAGATTGTGGTCCACTCGTAGATCAAAACTTGCAGCCGCCATAAAAAAGGGTCTCCACGAGTTGCCAATTCAACTAGGGTCTCATGTGCTCTATCTGGGTGCTGCATCAGGTACCACTGTCAGTCACATTTCAGACATCGTCGGGGAAGAGGGAGTCGTATACGCAGTGGAGTTTTCACCCATATCGGCGAGGGATTTGGTGTTTCTTGCCGAGTCGAGATCGAATATCATCCCAATAGTTGATGATGCCCGACGCCCCACAAATTACACCTCAATAGTGACAGGTTCAATCGATGTGGTCTATCAAGATGTGGCGCAACCAGATCAGGCAAGAATCTTGTTCGATAATATACGAACCTTCTGCTCTCTTGGCGCATGGGCAATGATAGCAATCAAAGCACGAAGTATCGATTCTGTGTCAGAAACAAGACAAGTGTTCGATAGAGAAGTGGGAAGTTTACAGGAGTCAGGATTGGATGTGATTGAGAGAGTCAATCTCACTCCGTATGAGCGAGATCATGAGATGGTACTACTACGAGTCACGGAGGATCTGTGATGGGGTCATTTTTTGAACGTGTACTTGAGAGAGAGATAGATTCTATTAACGACCATTTACCATCTGAGAGCGTTCCTTTGGCGGAACTTGTGGACAGCGAACGCCCGAGTTATAAGACACGGGACGGAATAGACTCGCATTTTAGAAGAGAAGAGATCGAGTTCTTAGCCAATGAGACCCCTCAACAATTTCAGACAGACATCACTCTACCAATCGTGATCCTTCGCAGAATGGACCTGGGCAAAGGAATACATACTATTGCAGGAGGAAAAGCGACACTATTCTTGATCCATCGAGTGCTAGGAGATGTTGACCTAGAATGGGAAGATTTGGCGCGGGTAAGACTGGACAATTCTTTTGCGCGTCTGCAGGTGCAAGTTATCCGAAGAAGACTCCCCACGACCACATGTATGGGGATTGTACATTCAGGTGCACACACTCGCAAATCTATGCAATAATTACGATATTTAAAAGAACATTATGCACTAACAGAATGCTGAAAAGCATTTGATAGGTTGAATAAAGAGGTAATCACGATGACCAGAGCCCGTAACCAACTGATTGAGGAGGTCTCAACTCAATTAGAGGAGGCTGGGTTCAATCTGTCATCGTCCTGTGATGTGAGACCCAGCTGTTTTGATCTTGTTGCACGAAGGGGCGACCAACTGGTCCTAATAAAGATCCTAAACAATATTGATGCCTTGACAAAAGAAGATGCACAAGCTCTACAGATGGTTGCACAATTCTTTGATGCAATACCACTTGTAATTGGGGTCAAGACCAGAAGGGGCACATTGGAACCGGATATTGTGTACAAGAGGTATGGAGTACCGACTATTACCCCGGTCAGTCTTCAGAGAATTATAGCAGAGAAAGACCTGCCAAAGGAGTATGTCCAACGCGGTGGGCGGTTCGTAGCAATTGATGGGTCCAAGCTTCGAGAGATCAGGACTGAACGGAGAATCACACAACAGGAGCTAGCAGAGTGTGTACAAGTTTCTGCAAGAGCCATTCTAGCATACGAGCGCGATGAAATGGATGTAAGCTCGGATGTTGCCGAACGTCTTGAGAAAGTTCTTGAAACAGACCTGATCATTCCTATTGATGTACTTCGTGAAAAGGCCCAAGCCCAATTGACTCAATCAATGCCAATTGACTCCATATCAGACCTAGAGAAACGAGTCAACGAGTTCTTCGAGCGCTTAGGAATGAGTGTTTTATGGACTGATCGAGCACCATTCCATGTTGCTGCAAAAGAAGATGGGCCACCTCTGATGTCAGGTGTAGGGTCTTTGAGAAGCTGGGCATTGAAAAAACGGGTCGAGATAATCAAGAGCGTTTCAAAGGTCACTGAGGCTAATGCAGTTCTCATTGTCGAAGAGGGAAAGTCAGAAGAGTGCGTATCAGATGTACCAGTCATCCGGCAACTGGAATTGTCCGAGATCGAGAAACCTCGTGAATTAAAGAAGATAATCTCGGAACGTGCTGAACACTAGAAATCTTCAATGGTTGCTTGGTGACCGTGTACTGCCATAGTAATCCGTTCTATGGACTTCCATGATTTCCTCACAATTTGAGGCAACTTGGCTTGAGAGGCAATAATTGAACGAACAAAAGCAATCGTCTTTGGATCTGAGGGATACCCGGAACCAAAATCCCCATAGATCTCATGGAGCCGCTGAATCTCTGTATCGCGGATGACTTTAGCAATTATTGATGCGGCTGAAACTATAGGATACGTACTGTCAGCACGGTGTTCTGCAATGAATTGGCAATCGGAAACAGACAACCCAGAACGTTCAGCAACAGTCCGTGCAAAGCGATTAGAGTTTACATCTGCTGCATCCATGTAAGCAATAGTAGGATGCAACTCTCTAACAACGGAGGCAAATGCATCAGCTTCAATACTATTTAGTGAAACCCCGGCTCCACGTGAGGAGTCAATCTGAAGGGCCGGGATGCTACGAATCACAATGTGATCAGCAATTTTTCGTATCTGAAGGGCCAGCACTTCTCTTCGGCGCGGAGTTAAACACTTGGAGTCTTTAACGCCAATCTGCTCGATCTCTGATAGATGCACAGATGATACAGCAATTCCGCATACCACTAAAGGACCAATCACGGGCCCGCGCCCAGCTTCATCAATCCCGGCGATTAGTTCATGGGGTTTTTTGACGCTCATGCTGTTTCAACAGATTTCTGAGTCTAGTGCCTACTGAACTTTGCTATTCGACATGTGCGGATCATTCAGTCTCACAGAAAGCTTCATATCGTCATCAGCTCTTTTCAGATTATGAGCCACGCGCTCATGCAGTACTTGGGGACGTGGCCTAGCCCGGTATGGCGACGGGCTCCAGATCTTATGAAGATACGGGGTCATAAGAAGAGCAGACTCGTCGATCCTGGGTTCAAATCCCAGCGTCCCCACCACTGCTGCTGACACTTTTTTTCGATTTGCGTTAATAGAAAGTCCCTTTTTCATCCAATGTGTAATAATACTATTAGACGGTGGCCGCAATGAACAAGCGTTCTCTATTATTGATACTGTTTCTGAGCCTTACATTCGCAATGACACCAATATCGGCACAGGATAGTTCTGTGGGGAGCGCCTTTGAGGTGGACTCGTTTTCCTATCGGGTCTCATTTAGATCAAGCGACGGAACCGAGTTGCTTCTCATAAGAGCAAGATTCCAGATCACCTATCTGTATCGTCATCATCAACCGACTATCAGCCAGCACTACATGTCAGGAACTGTAGGATTCTATTTTGGTAAGACCGCCTTGGGGAGAAATATTGTTCGAGAGGTACATATACAAAGCATCGACTTTAGACCACAATGGCATGATGCGTTTGGCTACTTTCACAGTCCGGAGTCTACTGCTAAATTATTCGCCATTAGTAGCAATGTTTCTGATGGACAACTTGCAGCGGGATATATTCAACTCGATAAGGAGTCGGTCTCACGTTATTTACCGGACTTTGGAGGAATACTCACCATTCAAGAAATGACGTTTGTACTTGATGATGGCTCGAAAATTGGAGCCGGGGCCGAAACGATCAAGATTGAGTTTGAAAAGAACTTTAACAAGCTATCACCAGATGATGCAAAAATAGTGAGCAATATTGAAAATTACACATCAACAAACATAGATGGAATACTTGTCATATCAATACAAGACACCGCGCCAATCATCGTTATTCTTGACCTCATAGCAGCAATCAGCATAATGACCTCATTCGTATCAATCGCCTCAATAGCCGTTTTAAAACGCCAAAAACTGAAGATCCCCCGCATTTCATCAATAACTGGAAACCTGAGAAGAAATAACGATATTCAAACGTGAACGCGGACTGCAAGAATAGAAGCAAGAGATCATAATACGAATTGAACCATAGAGTAACGTTTAAAACGAAATGAACAACCGAACATTCTTGATGGCGGCCATAGGCGCCCGGGACCACCGGAACCCGTTCCGAACTCCGAAGTTAAGGCGGGTGCCGTTGCCGGAGATGTGCGCTGCGCGAGCGCGTGACAGGCCGGCAAGCTGCCACATTCTCTCATTTCTTTTTACAATCAAGATTATCAGTGAACATAGAACTAGCGCGTAACGAAACCATTAAAGCAGAATTGAAATTTGTGCGAGTGATATAGATGCAAATCGGAGAACCTACAGACCTAAGTTGGATTTTAAATATCCTATTTCTCGCGTTTATAATGGTCTTCAGCCTATACGGAGCCAAGATTCAGATGTGGCAATGGCTGAAACAGATCGAGGCGGGACTAATAGAGCTCAAACGGATGGCAATCGAGTCTCGTCAAACTGCAATTGACACGTTCAAGAAATTCGGAAAAGATGAGAAAGAGGTGGCTGAGGCCCTCGATAGATGGCTAGACTACTTTCTGATTACCCCGGTCGATCTTGATCCTGCGGGAATCCTCCAGCGTCTTGATCATTTACTAGATGAGCGAAGAGACAGATTTCAAGAGTTTGTTGCAGAAATCGCACCAGAAGCAAGTGCCGTCATGGATCAGAATCTGGAAAATACGCTAGAAGTCGCCCAGGTACTCAGTCTTATCTTTAGAGTGGTCAGACACTTCTATCTTCTTGGTAAGAAGACAGGCAGTCAGATTCTCATTATGCAGATCCATATGCAGATGCCAGACTTGCTTCGTATTGCTAAGGCATACTTTGATGCGATCGATGCATTTTCTGAGGGAAAACCAATTGGTGATGGTATTGGCCCGCTTGTCGTAACACAGTTTGCACGAGAATATGGGGCAACCCCTGAGAGCTATGTCCAAGAGGTCGGACGAGAAGTAGGTTACTATAAGGTAGAGGTCGAAGGGAGAACAGTCTTTGTTGTTCGTGCCACAGGACCAGGGGGTACTGTAGGTAAACCCGGATTCGCTATCAAAAACATTGTAGAACAGAACAATGGACAAATAGCCCGAATTATTACAATTGATGCAGCCCTCAAGCTGGAAGGGGAAGATCTGGGTAGAGTTTCGGAGGGAACAGGCGCAGCAATTGGAGACCCCGGCCCCGAAAAACATGCTATTGAAGATGCAGCAACACAAAACAAGATTGCAATAGAAGCAATTGTGATCAAGCAAGATGAGGCAGCAGCGGTTGGAATCATGCGTAAGAAGATTCTTGATGCAGTCCCAGAGGTCTTGGAACGGATCAAGACTGCAATCAGGAAACGTACAAAACCCGGAGATAAGGTCATACTTGCGGGAATTGGAAATACTATGGGCATAGGTCTTTGAGGTGCAACAGATGGGTCTTGTTTCAAAATTAATCGGTTTGGGGTTCATTGGTGCGGGATTATTAGTATGGGTGGTGCTCGGAGGCACTGCTGATGTGATGGTTTCATACATCTGGATCTTTGTAGGCATGTTGTTAATGTCAATAGGGATCAGTCTCATCACTGGTGGACGCAACACAAAACAACAAACACCACCACCACCGACCGTCACGGAGATTCGTTGCGATAATCCTGAATGTGACTTCAAAGAGATTCGTAATTATGAGGAGGGCGACTATATCCTCAAGGCACTTGATGCTAAATGCCCAAGATGTGGTAGCTCAATGACCATTCAGGGAGTCTATGTTGTCAAAGAAGACGACTCGGACAAATCACCAATCTAGGTGGGTCGTGTTGTCACAATCGGTCCGTCATCTGTAATGAACATAGTGTGTTCAGTTTGACTGACCGGCCGCCCCTTTTTCTCAACTAAGACTGGAAAGGCAGTAATAACTTTCGCCTTGAGTAGCTTAGCAAGCTCCGAGGGTACATCAATAGCCTTGTGAGAAGTACCAATCCAGCGAGAGGCGAACGGGAAAGGCCCATATCGCTTGCGTAAGTGCTGCCGCAATTTTTCGGTCACACCCTCGAGTGTTACATTACGCCCGGTATTTGCAAAGATGTAGGCATTTTTACTATCGACAATATGGGAACCGGCCGTGGCAAAGGGCTCGATAGCAATAGTTTCACCAGCCTGAATGGTTGTAGAATCACGAGTCTTCACATTGGGGATTCGCTTTCCGGCATGCAGTTTGAAGCGTTCGATACTGTGCCCTGAGAGTTCCTTGACGGGGCGAAGACCGTAGTCCTTGATAACATGTTCAATGTGGGAACTAATTTCCCCTAAGGTCACGCCAGGCCGAACAATTTGAATTGCCTCTTCAAGTGCATCGTTCGTGGCTGAAACCATACCCTCAAGAGTTCCATCAATGTCAACAGTACGGGCTGTATCCGCAATATAACCATCTACTTGGACACCAACATCAATCTTCACTAGTCCGAAATCGGGGATACGAGAGGGATCGCCTTTGGGGGAAGTGTAATGAGCCGCCACCTCATTGACTGAAACATTACACGGGAAGGCAGGTCGTCCACCCAGGTCGAGTGTACGTTTCTCAACATGAGCACAGATACTGATCAGCTTCGTCTTTGGGTGGACCATTGCACATGCCTCACTAAGAACACGTGCAGCAATGCGTCCAGCCTTAAGCAGTGAGGGGTGTGGTTTCACGGTCATGGGTTCACCTCGATTGGTAGTGATAATTTGCAATAGTTGACACTTTAAGGAATTTGGGAAGAAGCATCACGTTGTGTTGTCACAACCGGACCATCAGGACCAACAAAGATCGTATGCTCGAATTGTGAGACCATACCACGCTTGCTCTCGATGAGAACAGGATATCCATGAATAGCCCCAGCAAGTGCAAGCGTATGAATTAATGCATCAACATCATATTTCTTGGACGAGATCCAACGTGATGCCCAGGGGAGAGTCCCAAAACGTCTGCGAAGCACATCCCTGAATTCACGAGAGAGTCGATCAAGTTTGTGGCGGTCATTCATGACGTTTGAATAGATATAGGTACCAGTCCCACTCATAATGGCGCCGGATCCATCAGTCGAGAATGGCTCGATCGCATAGGTCTGCCCGGCCTGTACCCGGGTACTATCAGCGGTTCCAATGTTAGGAACCGATTTACCTGCGTGAAGCGTCCAGCGTGTCATCTGATGCCCAGATAGATGATAGACTGGATTTAGGCCATGGTGCCGGATGGTGCGTTCAATTACTGCACCAATCTCACCTAATCGTACTCCCGGACGAATCGTTTCAATAGCCTTGTCCAGAGCATCTTTACTTGCCGCAATGAACCGTTCATAAGAGCCATCAAGATCAACTGTAAGAGCCGTATCAGAGAGGAATCCATTGACATGAGCCCCAAGATCAATCTTCACTAATCCGCTATCAGGAAGGACACGTGTATCACCACGTGGACTTGTATAGTGAGCTGCCTCTTCGTTAATAGAAACATTACATGGGAATGCAAGACCACTGGCGCCGTATTCTAACAGCTTTTGCTCGGCAAGCGTACAGATCTTTAGAACACTGACACCAGGAACTGCTTCTTTTGCGACCTCGGATAAGACTCGTGCAGCAATTTTGCCAGCCTTAATGGAATCGGGATGAGGTTTCATCTGCATTGACAATTGCGCCTCATATTTTTGAGCACTTAATCATTATTATGTTCGTGGGACTGGGCATGTTTTGCGAAAAAGAAAAGTGGGAGAAGCACACAGAAATGTGTAGAGCGTGATAAAGAATGAAGTTCACATATCTAGGACATGCGGGATTCGAGATCGAGGCTGACGGAAAGACCGTCTTTGTGGATCCATGGCTGGGCGCACCAACTGCAACTCTAAAGGTGAATGATATCACTAACGCGGATATTGTCCTCGTCACACATGATCATGGCGATCATGGATACGATGAGGCCGTACAGATATGTAAGAAGACAGGGGCATTTTTTGTTGCAATCAATGAACTCGCAATCCAAGCCAAGGAGGACGGAGTGGAAAAAGTACATACCCTAAACATTGGAGGAAGTGTTATGATAGACAATGTCAGGATAACACTTGTACAGGCATTTCACTCCTGTGGAAAGGGGGCTCCAACAGGATTTGTTGTGACATTTCCAAGCGGCTCATTTTATCATGCAGGGGACACAGGAGTTTTTGCAAGTATGGAATTGATCAGGGAACTATATCACCCAGATGTTGCATTATTGCCAATTGGGGGATATTATACAATGGATGTTCAACAGGCAACACTTGCGACAAAACTTCTTGGGCCAAAATATGTAATACCCATGCATTACAATACATTCCCAGTAATCAATGCAGACCCGGCAGATCTTCAAAAGGCCGTTAAAGAACAACAACTTGGTGCCGAAGTCAAAATATTGACCCCTGGAGAGTCAACGGATCTGTTATGAAAAGGCACAAGGATCGATGCCTGTCGCCCTATGCACTAACTCCCAGCATCACAGCATCAGAACATTCCGGCTCAGCTGAGTTGTCTCGTGCTAGGCTGAATACGGCATCGACCTGCCTGCTAATGTACGAGTTGTGGGTGACCCGGAGATCATCTGAGGCAAATGCCCACATCAATCGGGTCCGTTGTGACTCGTCCGAATGGTAATCAACAGGCGGCTCATGAGAACTATACAGATGTAGAGGTCTCAAGAGCAGGTAAAAAGGGGGATACAAAAGATATGAACATTGCCATTGAAGACTTGATTGATCAATGAGTCTTATTGATGAGAACAAGACTCACAACAACTGATTACATAACAAGCTTCAAATACGGGCCACGTGTCAGTTCAAATGATGATGGCAAGTAATGCCTCATCAATCATAGGATTATCATATCACAAACGCCAAGTGGTCCCCCGACTCTTCAGAGTAACCGAGCCGGTGAGCGACCATCACACAGATCACATGACGATCATCACTCATCACATCACAGGATTACCGATTCATTACGTAATTACACGAGAAAGCATGACGGAAGTCCGCGGAAATGCATTTGAAGAGTGCTAGAGTGTGAAGTGGGCATCTCCAATCCGTGAGAGGCCAAAATACAGCGGCCGTCTTACGACTCGTCGGAGGGGACTTGGCAGTACATCATATAGGAGACGTGTATTAAAATCGGAACTGACTTCGATCAGAGTACTGCAAAATATGTCATCAGAGCTCGGATCGAGATTGATGGTGTTGTAGACAAGCCAGACGTTGTGGGAGCAATCTTTGGTCAGACAGAGGGCCTCCTTGGCGAAGACCTTGACCTTCGTGAACTCCAAAGAACAGGACGAATTGGTAGAATTCAGATCGGCATTAAATCAGAGGGCGGTATCAGTAAAGGGGAAATTGTCATTCCTGTCTCATTGAACAAGACTGCAACGGCAATCCTTGCGGCTGCCCTTGAAACAGTTGATCGAGTTGGACCCTGCACAGCCAAGGTCACACTTGAAAAGCTTGAGGATATTCGCGGTGCCAAACGACGAAGAGTCGTAAGCAGGGCAATCAGCATTCTCAAAGGGTGGGAAGAGGACATTGCACCAGGTACTGAAGAGATCACTCAGGCGGTGACAAAGGCGGGCCGAAAGACTGTTGGTAAATACGGTCCCGACAAACTTCCGACTGGCCCGGAGCTGATGGACAGTGATGAGATCATCATTGTCGAAGGACGTGCAGACATCATCAATCTCATGAAGAATGGTATTAACAATACCATTGCAGTCGAAGGAACTCACATACCCAAGACCATCATCAGTCTGACCAAGAAAAAGGACAAGACGATTATAGCATTCTTGGATGGTGACAGGGGTGGCGACCTCATTCTCAGAGAGCTTATGCAGGTGGCCAGAGTAGATTACATTGCAAGAGCACCTGAAGGCAAAGAGGTAGAAGATCTCACACGCAGAGAGATAGCAAAAGCGCTTCAAGCAAAAATCCCGGCCGATCAGGCCCTTGCTCTTGTAAGTGAAAAACGAACACCCACACCCCACAAAAAGAGACCCACCAAGCGGACGACTCATCCTAAACGAGAGGATGTTTCAACACCCTCAACAACAACAGGAACAACAATACCTTCACGACCATCAAGAAGTCGTCCCACTACCAAACCATACTTTGAGATTGATGAAACATTTGTTTCGAAAATCGGGGAGATCCGGGAGTCGTTCAAGGCCATTCTCTTTGACGAGAACAAAGAGGTCATCGCAGAGTGCGGTGTGGCAGAACTGGCCAAGCATGTGGAAACTCTTGACTCCATTAAGACTATCGTGTTCGATGGTGTAGTGACGCAACGACTCGTCAATCTATCAGCAAAGAAAGGCGTCACCCTCCTAATTGGGGCCGCTGTTGCAGATATAGAGAGCAGGCCACCTAGTATCAGATACCTTACATTCGATGATGTCGAACGTCGCAGGACATAATAATTATCAAAAGAGCAGCTCTTCTTTACGAAGAGCAGCTTCCTCTTTTTTTTACAGATACTATGGTATTACACACTATTATGATACTGAAGAGAAGAGAAATGTATGTAGCAGAGATAAGAGGCCATTCATGTGTCAGATCTCCTAGCAGACATTACTACAACAGAGGAGGTACAGGTCCCAACGGACCCATTTCAGCAGATCATAGGACAAGATCACGCGGTAATGCTAGTAAAATCAGCAGTGATTCAGAGAAGGCATGTGCTGCTCTGTGGGGTTCCGGGAATTGGAAAGTCACTGCTGGCAAAAGCAGCTTCGACACTTCTTCCTCCACCAAGGGAAGAAATTCGAATACAGCCCAATCCGAGTGCGCCCAATCGACCAATTGCAGTCATTCATACATCAAATATTGAGACCAAAACAGAAGAACCAATCCTTAAGGACATGTTCTATGTTCGCCCGGAAGAACTTCCATTTGATGTCGCAGTTGAGATGGGATATAGATGCCCACAATGCGGAAGCATCTCATCACCGGATCAAGGATCGTGTCTTGACTGTGGGGCAGCAAAGAGATGCGAGTGGACAGGAGATAACTCGTATCATGGTCTCTTTAGGGTACTAGATGTGATCCATGAGAGAGCGGAACTTGTTGTCACAAGACATGAGGAACAACCAGATGGGACCATCAATCTTGTCACATATCAGAGAGATAAATTTGATACTATCAGAGTCAGTGTTGAAAATGCAGTACAATCTATGAGAACACCCGAATATGCAGACGAGTACCCGATTGTGCCGTTAAATACCTCAAGATTCATACGAGTGAGCGGAGCAAGTGCAGTAGAACTTCTTGGTGATGTGAAGCATGACCCTTACGGTAGTGCTGAATCTCTTGGAGTACCACCGCATCGGCGAATTATTCCTGGAGCGATACATGAAGCGCATGAGGGAATTCTCTACATTGATGAGCTTGCAACGCTTGGCCCGCTTCAGAAACATCTTCTCACGGCAATGCAAGACAAAAGATACTCGATTATTGGACATAACCCACATAGCTCAGGAGCTTCTGTGCGTGTAGATAATGTCCCTTGTGACTTCATTCTCTTTGCATCAACCAATCTGGAGGACTTGCCAGGAATTATTCCTCCACTTAGATCGAGAATTAGGGGATATGGATACGAGATCGTTTTGAATGCATGGATGAAAAAGACGCCAGACGCGGTTGATAATATCGTACAGTTCGTCGCACAGACCGTCCATGAGGATGGCAAGATCGCCCATTTTACGGTAGAGGCTGTGAAGGAGATTGTCAATGTCGCTGAACAAATGGCACAGGAATTAGATGGGCAATCCAATGCTCTCACATTAAGACTTCGTGAGCTTGGAGGAGTCATACGGATTGCAGGAGACCTTGCGGTTCAGGACAGCACAGTCTTTGTTGATACTGAACATGTCAAACGCGCCAGAAAGATCACACATCAGACACAGATAGGAGATATCGTGAGAGGCACAATACGCTCAACAAACGAACAGGATTACGGAAGCTATTTCTTTTAACGCTACGAGAACCATATGGGTAGTATCTTGAAGATCCTGAAGCGTAACCTCAAGGAAGGCAAAATCACCATAAAAATCGAAACATTAGATGACCTTTGGCACCTCTATAACACGGTAGGATCTGGGGACAAAGTAATTGCAAGAACAACCAGGCGGATACGAGTAGGAAGCGAGGATGATCGCAAACAGGAGAGCGTTAGAAAACCAATGACGCTCGTCATTCAAGTTGAGAACGTCTCATTCCATAGTTTTTCCAATAGAGTAAGAATCAAAGGTAAGATTTTGGATGGCCCGACCGATTTGATCAGTATCGGTACATATCACACAATAAACATAGAGATGGGCAACACGCTCACGATTATCAAAGACCATTGGCCCAGATACGTTCTTGATCGACTCAAGGATGCAGAAAAATCCGGAGCGAGCCCGATCGCATTACTTGTCACTATTGAGGATGGCACTGCTGAAATACTACTGGCGGCGGATTTTGGAATCCGAGAGGTCGTTCGTATTCGGACAAGTATCTCAAGAAAACGTGGTGACCAGAAGAGCTATGATGCAACCATGCGGGAGTTTTTCCAAGAGGTTGTAGTTGGTGTGCGTACTGCATTGGAACAGAATAATATCGGGCTGATCGTGATCTGCGGACCTGGTTTCGTCAAGGATCATTTTCGTGATTTTCTCATGTCAATGAGAATCAAGGGACTCCCACCTGTCACCGTGGAGTCAACCAATACTACAGGAATTCCTGCTGCAAAAGAGATTCTCTACAAGGGAGTAATCTCTCGCACTCTATCTGACCTGAAGATTGAAACAGAGACTCAGTTGGTCGAAGAGGTTTTGACCCATATTGCAAAAGATGACGGACTTGCAACATATGGTGATGCCGAAGTCGCAAAGGCTGCACAATTTGGTGCAATAGAACACCTACTTATCACCGATAAGAAACTGCGTGGATCTGAAGATGACCGACGAAGGTGGCTTGACAGAGTCATCAAGGATACTGAAAAGGCGGCAGGAAAATTACACATCGTTTCAACAGAACATCCGGCTGGAGACCAATTGGATCATATCAGTGGCATTGCTGCAATTCTCCGGTTCAGGATTGACCAGTGATCAGAGAGGCTCAAAGAGAGTCTGAAAACGATCCCATGAGGGGTATTCAAAAGCAATACCCATCTCAAGGTCGAGATCCATATGGAGAGATTCCCGCAACATGGGAGCTATCTCATCCAATATCCAAGGAGCTATCTCAATACGATGATGGGCACTGTCAATATTCATTAATTCTTGAGGCACATCAAACTCTTTCTGCAGAGTGCTGGCAATCTTATGCAATGAGGATTCATCAAGCAGAGAGCCATGTGGGGCACGAATCAACCCTAGAATAAGGAGGGGGTCATCATCGTCAACTTCTTCAAATTCTCGTTTGACATGTTCGAGGCGTCTCCAGAGCCGGTTACGCATCTGAATTGCATCCTTAAAGGAGGCAGAACAAAAATGAAGCGAGATTTTATCCAGAGCAGAAGCGCCCCATTGCAGTATCGCTTCAGCAGCCTCTGCACTCCCAAAAATACTGGCGGAGGATAGTGTTCGAAGTCTATAACCATGTTTACGGAGATTATCAAAATTTGTTTCACTTGACTCCAGCTCATTGAGATTCACAAATGACAAACCCATGTCTTGCGCCCGAAGGATTGTTTTTTTGATGCGATCCACTCGATCGGGGAGAACAGGAATCTCTAGACCAACATGCAATCCAATATCGCGGGCTGCCTCTATACCAGACCAATCATTGCTCTGTGGATGAAAACGGATCTCGTCAAGACCCGCATCATGAAGCTGCTTCATCACTGAGGCAGAGGCATTCGATTGGGAGGTATAGAGATGAATATGAAAATCAGACCCAAAATGGTTCTTTAGCATGCGAATATAATGGAGCGTTTGTTCCAACTTGCAGAGGGGATCACCACCACTGATCCCTGCACCTTCAGCCCCAATGGCCAAAGCCTCGGCAAGAACCGTGTCATCATCAAAAACAGGGGTTTCATCCGCAAATACAACATCCTTATTCGCCTTTTCTTCGGAGAGGGGGCAATAGAAGCATGAGGCACTGCAGAGGCCTGTGACAAATAGGACCATTTTAGATCCGCGTGTGCAAAGAACACAGCCTTTAGGAAGATCACCTAGTACTAACGACCCGCCAGGCTTCTTGCGTATTTTTCGATTCAATAGAGTCAACCTCCACGACGCTCGATTGTTCGGCGGAGCGCAGGGATACTATCACGAAGATGCGCTGCAACCTCTTCAAAAGTCGTACCTTCAGGGACAGGGCGTTTTAGAAAGACTCCTGTCCGGCCTACTTCACTACGCCGAGTCAAGACACGTACACGCTCCTGGGCAATATCAATGGAAACACCTAGAGCCTTTGCGACTTCGTGCTCGTGACCGATCACTCCATGTTCAATATGGCCATCAGAGGTCGGCTCGATAAGAAGAAGGCGTTTATCGACTCCGGGAACACGGTCATCATTATGGACTTGCTCAGCAGATAAGAAACCACCCCACTTATAGAAGTCGATCTCACGTGACCACATTTTGAAGAGGGGGAAAGTCACAACAATATCGTTGGCAAGATGAAGATGCGCCTTGAGGACGGAGGAGGGAGTCGCTTGGACAACCTCACGATAGATCCAAGAACCTACGGCAAGCTCAACGCGATAACTGGGAATTGACATAGGAATAATGATATCGACATCGGAAGTAGGACTGACATCTCCTCGTGCAACCGATCCGTATACAAACGACTTGATACCAGCTTCCTCTAGTGAGGACATAACTTCGAGTGCCCATGCTCTCAACTGACGGAGCATACCCCAATGAGCGCCGTCATAAACAACTGATCGTGATTCGTGTAGAACCTCGGGACGTTTGCTCACAATTGCCTCACCTGTTTTCAATCTCTTCAAGTAGTTGGCACACCTTGCAAATACGGCCAGTAGTAGGAGAACCGCAACGCTCGCAAATTCCTTGGGTCATTGTAGGAACCGTACTGCTCAATGCATCAGCGATCTTATCTCCGGAATGAAGAACCGCCAAAAGGGTGCCCGGTCGTTGATACTCCATGTCACCCAAGAAGGCACGTACATCGTTGCGATAGGCCTCTGAGGCATATGGACAAGGAATATCGTGAAAAGGAAGACCTGTAAAGTGAGCATATGCGACGATATCGCGTTCAGACAGTTCCATTAATGGCTTGACACGCGGGACAAATCCGGCAATAGCAAACTCTCTAAGCCGATTGGATCGGGCAATACGCAGAGCATCGCCCCTCATGATATTCATCAATATTGTCTGTGCCTCGTCATCAAGATTATGACCAGTTGCAACTACATCAACATCGAGTTCGCGGGCGGCCTCATTAATTGCATGGCGCCGCAGTACACCGCAATACGAGCAGGCGCCAGTCCCCGATCCATCACGCCCCTGAACGATCGAATCCAATGTATGTCCATACAGTCTATCAAACGAAACAACATACAAGTCTAAATCAAGTGATTTTGCAAGTGCGTTTGCAGCATCAAGAGCCTTATCACGATAGCCGTTTATGCCCTCGTCAATGGTAAAGGGATGAAGTGTGGTCTTGGGGAATTCTGCCTCGATTTTGTTGAGGAGATCTAGCAGAACGGCACTGTCCTTGCCCCCCGAGATGGCGACCCCGATACGATCGGTCTCTCGAAACATCTTTCTCTTGTTGATTGTTCGGCGGACACGTTGTAGCGTGGTCTGAACAAGACAAGACTGGCAGAGAGCTTCGGAGGTATATCGTCGAAGGTATATAGCGGGGGCCCCGCATTTTGAGCAAGTAAGAGCCATCAGTTCCTCCCCAAGAACTGATGACCCTTATTAGTTAAGATTTGCCACATGACCATCAAAATAGGCCTTTTCCAAGCAACAGACTGAAACCAATGCTCAAGAGGATCATGAGCGTGGAGATGATCCGCAAGGGCCACATAATCATCTTGATCGTATGCTCGTTATCAGTGACCAGACTCAGCGCATTGGATAGAAGCTTATCACCATCAAGAATAGGGATTGGCAGGAGATTGAATAACGCCAGAGAGAAGAGGATGATAAACGTCCATGTGAAAATCTGTTGTAGATGAAATGGAAACATGGGGCCACCGGGAACCCATTCCCAACCGGGCTTCGGGCTCCAATAATCGGAGCCATATATCCCGATATAGCCCCGTGTAGCATTCGCTTCACTAGATGCAAGCGTTATAGTAACATTACCATGTGCAAGTGTAGAGATAATGAGAGTACTTCCCGCAGTAGTCTGTGCCATGTACTGCGAAACATTATACCAAGTGGATATTTTTGTACCGTTTAGAGCCGTGATGACATCCCCGACTTCAAGAGCTTGTGATGCGGGGCTTTCTGGAGCAATATCATAGATATAGGCCCCACTGGGAGGATTATAGCCCACCGACATCAGTGCACCGAAGTTTACAAGCAGAAGCAAAAAGAGGAATGCAAAGATCATATTGGAGTAAGACCCTGCTGCAAGAAGGCGCATTCGCGCCTGCGGGGTTGCCTCTTTTTCAAATACTTCTTCGTCAGGCTCGACAAATCCTCCAAAGAGAACAAGAAAGAAGAGAAGACCTGAACTCTTGATAGGGATATCATCTCGTGCTGATGCCAAGCCGTGGGCAAACTCGTGAGTTATAAGGGCAATGCCAAGCCCAATCAACATATAGATGATTGGAAGACCAGTGATCGTGACTCCAGGGATAATGGGAACAACACCACCGGCGTTAGCAGGGACAACAAAGAATTTGATGAGATTATCAAGAAACATCCAGAAACCAAAGATCATCCCCAAAAAACCCGCAACAACTCCTACATTGAAGAACATACGTGGAAACTTCTTTCCTGCACGTGTGAGAAAGGCATTGAGCCGTTCGGTCTTGAATAGGATCATGAAGGGGGTTCCAGCCTCTATACCTCGTTCCTTAAGCTTGTCAGGGCCAATAGCCTGTGCTATGATGTATATTACGAGGTAAATGGCGATAATAATTGCAAAAAATGTCAGCGCTTCCAAATAATTCACGTTCCCAATGGCACTTCGCAAAAATTCGGAGAAGCATACGATATAATGATTGTGAAGTGAACATGCAAGTAAGATATTGCATATCGGCTCTGTGTGAAAAGTCTGTACGATAGGAGGTTATGAAAAGTATGGAATCCAGTTTGTGTCCGGATTTGAAACTCTTCGAGATTCATTCTGACTTGAATGATCTATGTCTGTTGGACTTTTCACACAGCTCCCATAGCAAGTAAAACAATTAAAAAAGGAGGGCGAATTTCGCCCCCTCATCTGGATTTTAGACTATGTGTAGACCATAATTTCTGATACATCAAGATTTACAGGATTGCCAACACCTACTTGGCTCCAAGCATTGGCCTCGCCATCAAGATATATGTAGAGCTGAACTGCCACTCGATACCATGTACCACTTTGTATAGTATGATCAAAAAGTACACTGTGTTCAGCACTCATACTTTTGATGCCCTTTTCGGTATTGTGACCACCCCACCAAGGGGTAGTAACACTCAGAGCAAAACCTGAACTGTGTGATTCCAGACCTGAATAGCTATCTGTATAGAGCACATATCTAACTTCAATTTTAGCAGTTCCTATAGGGTAATTGGTCTCAATCATATAACTAAGACACCATGTTGTTGCAACTCTGAGATAACCCGCGGATTCAGGGGCCTTAAATCGCATTACGACCTCCATTTGACAATATTCGGGGCCAAATGGAACATTATGATCACCACATACCTCAACGGAGCCAGAACTTGCATCATGGTTTATCTTGTAGAAACAAATAGGAGGGTTTCCCACAGTTCGTGCATCAGAATACCCTGATGTATCGGTCTGAGAAATAGTAAATGCTGCACTCACGTTTGTTGTGGATATAAGAACAAACACAAGTATTACAAAGACGAATTTTAGTTTGGATCTTTTTGAATGTATCATCTAGAACACCACACATTCCGATCACTATCAGTATGATAGCATATTCGGATTCAGAATGTGAAGTATTATACGTTCGTTAACATCTGAATTAATAGTACGGCAATATCAGACCCGCCCCTTACAAAGTGCATCTATTGTCCCACGGTTTCGACACATCCTACAAAGGTATATTCCAAATCCCAAAATCTCCGAGATGACAAAGAGAAGAAGTGGAAAAACATAAGGGGTTACTCGTGAGATCTGGATGTCGTAACGCATATTGGATATCTCAGGACTGGAGATATTTGGCAGGATAACAACACTATACCAGCCAGGGCGCGGTAACGCAATAGTGCCTGTAAAGTTTGCTACGTTCTCTACAGAAAATATTGGTTCTAGATTGGTCATTGACCCCGAATGGACCAAAGTAACAGTGTCGGCATAGGTCAAGACGTACAGGGAGAGATTCCTACCCACAACATCCTCACCTCTTGCATCCACATAGAGATCACCAGAGCCATCGACGAGAAAACATTGATAGTCGCCACGGTTTATTAGTCGTCCATCAATTGTGGTACTTCCCGGAATAAAGGCGGCAATCAGAAACGCAAGACCCAACACAACAAGAAATCGTTCTAGACGCATAAAACAAATTCCTCCTCCTTATGCCTCCATTTTCTTAAAGTAGTCGACTCCTATAATCATAAAAATACCACTCGCGATAATAGAAACCATGATTCCATAAACAAGGGCGACTAGCAGAGGAACGAAAAAGTCTTCTTGAATATACTGGATGAGTATAATACTAGGATTGAGAAATGATGCAACACCAGCAGGGACGGATCTGAAATAAGATAGGGCCTGCATCGCAATAGATACACCAATTCCCCCAAAAAGCGATGCTGGAAGACTCTTTGATAGTATTGCAATAAGTGCAGTGACTGTAGATACAAAGAGTAAAGGAGCCCAGACTACAAGGATGCAGAGAATCAAGATATCCATGCGGACTGGTCCCGGTTCAAAAGTGATAAGTCCAAGAATGAGAGAGAGCGTGGCGGTTCCACAAGTGGCGATGAGGACTATCAGTTCCTTTGAGAGGAGCAACTGCGATCTGGCAATGGGATAGGAACATAGTGTCCGAAACATTCCTTGATCCATATCTCTCGCAAAGCTGAGTGAAGTGAGAAGTGGGACCAAAAATGACAGAAATACCGACATTCTCAGAGACCATCCTCCTAAGTGATAGGCGGCGTGCAAGGCAATCCATTGATTGATTGCAGCCACAAGAGCCGCGGATTCGTTCGCTGAAAGAGTGGGCAGTATAAGATAATGAGCTGCTAATGGGGTACTTGCCATAAAATAGAATGCCAGAAGAATAGTTACCGCAATAATGCCCTCTAAGAAGGGAAAGGAATAATGTGTTGTGAGTTCAAAAGTCAACAGAACTTTGAATCGCTTCAGTCTACGGTTCATTTGTAATGACCTCCATATATGCATCCACCAATGTGCTCGCCCGCTGAATAGAATAGATGTGGCAATTCACACGAGAAGCTAGGTCTCTTAATTTCTGTTCAAACGTGCTAAGGTCATCAAGGGTATAGCTAAGAGTCACCGTGTTGATACCAGTCACTCGTATCCCCCCCACACCCTGAATCTGTTCCAACAACGAAGCAAGTTGTTGTGGGCGATCCGTGTCTATTCGATACCGCCCTTTGGTATGACGCCGGATCAAGTCAACAGTCCTGCCGCTCTCCAGAATTACACCTCCACGAATTAATGCAATACTATCGCAGATGCGTTCAAGTTCTGCGAGAACATGCGAAGACACAATAAATGACGTTCCTAGGTCGTTGTGTAGGTCTAAGATTAACCTGATGATCTCTTCACGACCTACTACATCCAAATTACTTGTTGGCTCGTCAAGAATTACTAACTCAGGCTCACTAATTAGAGCTTGAGCAATACCAAGTCGTTGGAGCATCCCAGCAGAAAGAGTGCCAATTTTGCGATGCGCAGCAGCCGAAATGCCCACTGCTTCTAAAAGCACCATGGGATCCGTGCCGCCCTCATATATATCTTGAACCACGTGCAAAAATTGTAGTGGAGTCAATCTCTTCGGATAAGTGGGGTGTTCATGGAGGACACCTAACCTCTCCCGTATCTGTAAAGAGTCTCTGACCACATCTATATTCAGGACCTTAACCGAACCAGCATCAGGTTGAATAAGACCCAAGAGGATTCTAATAAACGAGGTCTTTCCGGCCCCATTTGGACCAATTAGACCGAAAATACCCGGTTCTATGTCCAGTGTTAGCCCGTTAAGAGCTTTAACACTCTTGAACGTCTTTACAAGTTTAGTTGCTTTGACAATTGGTTCTGTCACGCACCACAACTCCAACCCAAATTATCATATTATTTTATTGTTGCACTGTGACTAATAGTGAACAGGTATGCATCGCGAGGCATTCATTGATAAAATAGTTCCGGAGAGGCAGCAGCCCATTCATACATGGGCCTCCTAGAAACTGTTTTCAGTCCCATCAAAATAGCAAACATACCAGTTTCAACTATCACGATTGCATACCTTCCGAATTATCGATAGAAACGCACTGCATAACAGCAACCCGTTTGTTCATTGTATCTACATAGAGGTTTCGTAACTCTTCGGTTAATGAATGGACATAGTAGAATGCAGTGCGAAAAAATATTTTTCACTCAATCAGACCAGATGTCGAATATAAAACATGTTTCATGACAATTGATAATCTAAGAGGCTTGACTCCAGCGATACACTGATAACAATCATAAAGTTCTAGTGCAGTTTCCATAGAGTGTATCAAGAAATGATCATAAACAGTTTTTTTGTCAGCCATAACTTCCGTCATAATACGGTAACTTTTAGGCGGGTGGGATAATGAATTCAAAGAAGAGAGAGCAAGTGTGTCAATACAGTTCGTTTTAGCTTTGATAATAATCCCAATTTGTTTTGTTTTATGTTGGTTAATACGGATAGTAAATTTGATGTGTTCATCAGTCAGTAATCTATTGATAATTCGCCGCACTGATTTTGAGGATAGTCCAATAGTATCAGAAATTTCACTTGATGTGGAACGGGGCGATATAGCAAGACATCGTAATACATCCATAATTTTTTTACCATAATTACTATGTGGATATTTAGATTGTAATATCGTTTGAAGTTCTACCCGATTAACATCGGGCATATCACAAAGTTTCTTCTTAATACTATGAAAATCCATTTCATTTCGGACAAATGCATTGATTTGATATCCAGATTCAGAAATCTGCCATAATTCTGAAATAATCATGCATGGCAAAAGGTCTTCAATAAAAGAAGATACAGTTCTACAAGTCATGGTCAAATCAAATTTAATTGGGTAAAATCCAAAAAAAAGAGGATTAATATCCATTGCAAAGCGAATTATATTTTTTTTTCGGAGCTTTGACACACGTTTGAAAACTGCAACAGTAGAAAGTGACAACTTATGCGCAATTTGACTATAGCTTATTCGACAATTCTCTCGAAGAAGGTCAATAATATTCCAATCAATAGAGTCCATACCAGCACCCCTCAGCTCAATTGCTACCAATGCCATCTCGTTATAGACCGAACAAACCGACCACATAAGTCATATAAGTTCTTTGCCAAAATCGGAGCTGTGTGAAAAGTCCATAGACATAGATCAATCAAGTCCGCATAGAGCCTGCGGAGTTTTGAATCCGGTCATAAGATGAGCACCATACTTTTCATAATCTCGATTGCACTGACTTTTCACACAGAGCCGCCAAAATCGGCGTTATGTGGAACGTCCACAGGTATGAACAGAATCAGTCAGAGCAGGATACCGATGTGGTTGGAATAGGGCGTTACGCTGAGGTGATTTGACCTCTTACAATCGTGCTTGGTGACTTTTCACACAGACCCTTGCATATCGAAAGCCTCATAAAGTGAATACAAATCGCTACTGCGTTGTCCATACTGGACGCCAAAATGAAAAATAGGTTGGCGAAAAAAGTGCCGTTCAAACTTGTAATTTCAGACCCTGAAACCGGAAAAGCAGTCCAGTACGAGTTGGACGAAACAAAGAGTAACGCGCTAGTGGGTAAGACGGTTGGAGAAATCATCGAGGGGGATGCAATTGGTTTGCCAGGGTACAAGCTTAAAATTACAGGTGGAAGTGACTCATCGGGATTTCCCATTCGCCCTGATGTTCATGGCAGTGGTAAGAAGAGGGTCCTGATTCGGGGGCCTCCTGGTTTTCATCCTAAGAGGCGAGGAATTGCACGCCGTAGAACCGTTCGTGGCAGAGAGCTTGATCGAAGCATTGTTCAAGTGAACATGCGTATTGAACAGAAGGGCTCAACTTCACTAGAAGAACTTGTGATACAGGCTGCATAGTAGGCAAGTGCCTATACCTACAGCAATAGCAGTTAATCTCCGCCGTTAGGACGGAGCAACCATATACTTCATATGGGGTCTCAGTGAGAACCACATAACGACAAGGCCAGTGGAAGTGAATCACAAGTGACCAGAAAATACGAAGGGCAATCAGAAATCAATATTGGAGCACTTGGTCACGTTGACCATGGGAAGACCACACTTGTAGAGTTTCTCACTGGAGAATGGACTGATCGTCACTCGGATGAGATAAAACGCGGAATCTCAATCAAACTCGGTTATGCAGCCACAACCTTGATGAAGTGCCCAAAATGCCCTGAACCTCAGTGTTACACGACCGCACATATTGCAAAAGATGGAAAGTGCCCTCACTGTGGAGAACCTCTCGAAATTCTTCGAGAAGTGTCGTTTGTAGATAGCCCGGGTCACGAATCGCTCATGGCCACATGTCTCAGCGGTGCAAGCCTGATGGATGGTGCGATACTGGTCATTGCCGCTAATGAACCATGCCCGATGCCTCAGACGGCAGAACACCTGCACGCACTCGAGATAGTGGGTGTCAAGAGAATAATAATAGTTCAAAATAAAATCGAACTGGTATCACCGGAACAGGCTAGAGAGCACTATCAACAGATCAAGGAATTCATCAAAGGCACATCAATAGAAGATGCGCCCATTATACCAGTGTCAGCCGTATTTGGAGCAAATGTTGACCTGCTCATCCAGACGATCCAAGAGATAATACCCACACCTGAGAGAGATGAGAATGCGCCTCCGAAAATGTTTGTGGCGCGATCATTTGACATCAACAAACCAGGAACACTGCCGCAAGATCTCAAGGGAGGAGTAGTGGGAGGCTCAGTTGTTCAAGGACGCTTAAAGATCGGAGATGAGATAGAGATAGCGCCGGGTATGAAAACGGATAAGGGGTTCAAGCCAATTCGCGCCAAAATTGTCAGTCTTGTATCAGGAAGCGGAAATTACCTTCAAGAAGCACATCCAGGAGGACTCATAGGAGTCGGTACCAGCTTGGATCCATCAATCACCCGCGCAGACCGACTTGTAGGGAATGTTGTTGGGAAGGTGGGCAAAATGCCCAAGACCGTCCACAAGCTCACAATACAACCACAACTGATGCAAAGAGTGGTTGGGATGGATACTGAGAAAGAGGTCGAGAACCTTCGACATAATGAACCGTTAATGCTTGTAGTAGGTACAGCAGCAACAGTTGGTGTGATCACACGCTTGCATGGTGACGAGATAGAACTCACACTGAAGAGACCTGTATGTATAGAAGCGGGGCAACGAATTGCGTTAGGCCGAAGAGTCGATAATAAATGGCGTCTGATTGGACACGCAGTCATATGATTCAAACATGCCAGAGTTTATACGAGAAGACATTCGCATAACACGTGAATGCAATTGCCTCTGACGGTCATCATAGATACAAATTTTCTAGCAGCCCCGGTTCAGGCCGGGATTGATATTTTCAAAGAGTCCGAGCGTATCTTAGAACGCAAGATCGAGTTCCAAATTCTCAAATCAGTTGTAAAAGAAACCAATCGACGCTTCGCAAGACCACGCGATAAGAAAGAACGTATAGCATTTAATGTGGCAAAATCATTGATGGAGCGCTGTAAAATCGTAGAGGTCCCCGAACAATTCTTACCGTTACCAGTGGATGATCAGATACTGGCATATGCAAAGCAGGTACGGGGGATCATTGCAACAAACGACAGAGACCTTAGACAACGTGCTCGACGGGCAAAAATACCAGTACTATTCGTACGAGGCAAAAAGAAACTTGAGCTAGAGGGATATACAGCCTGATGAGAATCGTTCAATGCATATTGCTACTCCGTTTTGTCCTGTCATAATGTTTTTATGGTGACTACGGGGTTGCACCGCTGAGCCGTCAGGTCAGTACCCTTGACCAGTTGGTCATGGACTGATTATTCTTACTATGGTCTCGCCAAAGGGCGGGATCGATGATGATGCAAGGAGGTCTCACCAATTTACAAAATTGTCACGGTGAAGGATATCGTAAGGATTCCTCCATCTCAGTTCGGACAGCCACTCGAAGAGGCTGCAATGGTTCATCTGCGGAAGGATCATGAAAATGTACTTGATAGAGATATTGGACTGATGATTGCAGTCATTGGCATAGACGAGATTGGACTAGGCAGGCTTGTACCCGGTGATGGCGCAACCTACCACTCCGTGACGTATCGCGTTCTGGCATTCAATCCCGAACGTGGCGAAATAGTAGAGGGTAATGTTGTTGAGATCATGGACTTTGGCGCATTTATTAGAATAGGGCCTCTTGACGGACTCTGCCATGTAAGCCAAATTTGCGATGACTTTATCACCCAAGATCAAAAAGGTAATTCATTGATGGGTAAGGAGACTGGACGAATTCTTCAGGAAGGAGATCAAGTCCGAGCCCGTATCACCACTATCAGCTTCGATACTGGAAGCAGATCAGGAAAACTCGGTCTCACGATGCGTCAACCATTCTTAGGGAAAATAGGACCCGATATTTCTTGGGTGGAAGAGGATGTCAAAATCGCGAGAGGCGAGGTAAAGAAGGAGAAAAAGAAATAGTATAGGATGGTAGTTAGGAATGGCACGTTTAAGAGCATGCAAACAATGTCATTATCTCACCACAGAGAGCGTCTGCCCAAATTGCAGAGGCACAAACTTTTCTACTTCCTATACAGGAATTGTAGTCATCCTTCCCGGTCGAGACCCCCATGAAGACCCTCGAAAGACATCGTATATCGCAGAACGGCTTAATATCGATAAACCAGGCAAATACGCCTTGAAGGTACGATGATAGTATCTTGCGAGTACATATGTCATTGGTGAAACCTTTATTAGCCGACTCAAAGTCGAATGGCTGAATCGCCTTGGAAGCGGATCGAGTCTCAGAGTGATTAAAATGAAAATTGAGATTCTTCAAGAACGGGACAACAAGCCTCTAGGAAGAAGAGAGATTGACTTTAAGATAGACCACGTTGGAGAACCGACCCCCAGCAGACCGGATATCAAGGCGAAACTTGCAGCTCAGTTTGATGCGGATCCAACAACAGTGGTCGTGCGTAATATGCAGACTAATTTCGGGATAGGCCGAACTACAGGTTCAGCTAGAATCTATACTACTGCAGAGGCTGCACAGAAAATCGAAAATGAATATATTATCAAGAGGCATGAGCCCAAGAAGAAGGAGGGCAATTAAAATGTCCAGCACTCACAAGATGTACAAAGTTGACAAGGATGGCAAAGTAACATCTCTTAAGAGGCAATGCCCCCGTTGTGAAAAGGGCACCTATATGGCTGAGCACTACAACCGTTTTGCCTGCGGGCGATGCGGGTATACTGAGTTCAAAAGAAAGTAGAGCAATAAGGCTCTGTTAACAAACGAACCTATTGTGCGCTATTGAACCTGAGTTTTAAATAAGGCAGTCATGCTATTCACCCACAATAGCCATGACCCATCTTACAAACAGAAGAAGACCCACAATAAGTATCAGCAAGATGTCAACAATAAAAAAACCTGGAAGAATTAGTTCAACAGTTGAAGCAAGAAGAAGAGAGATCGGGAATGTCACAATATAGGGGAGAGTCGCCACAGTTAATGAGATCTCATCACTTGAAACCATGGCATTGACAAGTAGAATTATCCAAATTGAGTAAATTATACTTAACAGAACTAATTCAAACATCAGTGGTTCCTCATAGTGAACAGTACTGGTATCATGTCGGTACAACGATTAAAAAGGAGCGCGAAGAGAGAGAACAGAACATCCCCGTATAAAAAGCCTTAAAACCACTCTAATCAAAATTCTCTCAGCGGGTTGGGGAAGCCAGAGATTGGCGGACTCGGCTCCGAAATCGACAAAGTCTATCCCGCGGGGCTCATAACCCCGAGATCGGTTGTTCAAATCAACCACCCGCTACCATTTCTTTTCTTTTTGCGAGTTTATTAAATTAATCGGATGCTGTCTGCAATTGACCAATCACGAGAGGGCGCCCCTCAAAGATGGCAAGTAGAAGTTTCCGCCGCGCACTGGCTAATAATCGCCACACCGTTCCGCGAGAGAGACCCATTGAAAGGCCAGCATCCTCTTGATAGAGACCATCTAAATCGACCAGCCTAAGTACTTCCACCTCCGCAAGATCAAGGTAAATTGGTTCGTCATTAAGCTGTGGCTCGGGGGTCATTTGTTTTATCCCTGGCTTCTTTTTAATAATAGGCTGGATTGGAAATCGACCACGGGAACCCCTACGACGTCTATGCATCATATTTCACACAATACTCCTACTCATGGGAGTATTTGACATTATCTAGAGATTTAGAGCTACATTAACAAAACTTATAGTGGGATTATGCACAAAAATAGATGGTGATAATATGAGCGGACGATGGTATTATGGCCGAGGTCGTGGATGGGGTGGGGGATCATATGGAGGCATGTGGCCCGGAAATGGCCCATTCCGAGACCTTCCACCTTGGGAGCGACCGGGATGGTTGTATGGCCCAGGCTCCTGCTGGACAATGGGATACTGGGGACAAGGCACAGGAACAGCCCCCCCCGCTTGGACGCCGCCAGCATACAATGAGGTCGAGGCTCTAAAGAGACAAAAAGATCTCATCGAAAACCAGCTTAAGGCCATGCAACAGACACTCGAACAAATCTCACGCAGACTAGAAGAACTTGGGAGTAGACCTGCAGAGGAATAACCTCTACAGGCCAACTCCGGCCTTATTTTGATGCAAGCGCAATAATTCGCTGCCACATTCCCTCAAGGGTATGTGTGATTGGATGGTCCGGTGCGAACTCTGGAAGAGTCTTTGCAGCGACCATTGATTTGGTCATCACCGAATCAAAAGGAATCGTTCCAAGGACCTCAATACCCTCTTCCTTACAAAAGGACTCAATCTCGTGTGTCATATCGGGATTCAAATCAAACTTGTTGATTATGACAACGGGCGTGGTCTTGAACTGTTTCATCAAAGAGAGGACCCGTTTCATATCATGAATCCCAGACAAGGTCGGTTCGGTCACGATCACTCCAAGATGAATGCCAGTAACTGTAGCAATAACAGGGCATCCTATCCCCGGAGATCCATCAATAAGGATTGTAGATAACTCGTATTTCTTACCCAGATCAAGTGCACGTTTACGCACTTCAGTCACGACTTTACCCGAATTGCCCTCCCCCGCATGTAATCGGGCATGAGCCATAGGACCATATCGGGTTTCCGATTCAAATAGTAGACCAGAAACATTATCCTCCATGCGAACAGCGGTTTCAGGGCATACATATTCACAGACACCACAACCCTCACAAGCAATAGGGTCTATCACTGGCGGATGTGCAGCATCATACCTGCAATGCTGCTCACAGAGGCCACAGTTAGTACAGAGCGATTCATCAATAATCGCCACTTTGGTCCCGATATAGTCCGATGTCGAGAGAATATTCGGTTGTAGAAGAATATGCAGGTCAGGAGCATCCACATCACAATCTGCAAGAACGATCTTCTTGGCAATCGAGGCAAAAGCAGCAGTAATAGTTGTTTTACCTGTTCCGCCTTTTCCACTTATGACAGCAATCTCTGTAGTCATTAGCCTTTAACCTCCTTTACGATCCAATGATACATCTCAGCGAAACGTTCCTTCCACTCGGGTAATTCCTTGACAAAGGGAATTCCTTTAGAATAGTACTCTGCAATCTCGCGTGTAAAGGGAATCTCCAACAGAATTGGAATGTGTTGTTCCTCACAATAAGATTTCACGCTATTATCACCAATACCTGCTTTGTTAATCACCACACCAAAGGGTATTTTGAGTTCTCTAACAACATCGACAGCCATAGACAGGTCATGTAGACCAAATGGAGTAGGCTCGGTCACAAGAATTAGAAAATCGGAATCACGCATGGTCTCTATCACAGGACAGGCGGTACCTGGGGGGGCATCAACAATGTTCAGATCCTCTTTGCTAATGTCATCCTTGACTGCTTTGATAACAGCAGTAGCGATTGGTTCACCAATATTGAGTTCACCAAACACAAGAGAGATCCCATTGGATTTAGTGAAATAAACTTGGCCCACGGGATGCCCTACTTCAGTTATCGCATTTTCTGGGCAGACTAATGCACAACCTCCACATGAATGACACAACTCAGGATAGAGAACAACATCTGCCTTTCCTACAAAGATCGCATTGAATTGACAAAACTCTGCACATTTACCACAAAGTGTACACTTCTCTTTGTCTACAACCGGGACCGGAAGTTCTACAGTCCGGGAGGTTGTGTCTGTGGGGTGAAGAAGCATATGCACATTTGGCTCTTCAACGTCACAATCATAAATACGCGCGTTTTCAATAGATAAAGCAAGATTTACTGCAACTGTAGTCTTACCTGTGCCACCCTTACCTGAAGCAACAGTAATTATCATCAATTAAACCTCCATGAAATACATATGATCACTGATGCGCCTCTAAACATCCCTCAGTAAGCTCATCTAGCTCGCCGTTAAGATATGCGTCGATGTTCTCATCAACGCTGTCAGAACTTGCTCGCAATACTGCCACATTGACTGTCTGAAAACTGTCAAGCCCGCGAGGGCCCATTGCAGAAACAATGACTACATGAGGATTGTATCGCAGGACGTTGTCGTGAGCATGGCCGCTGCCACCGCTGTGCTCCCCAGTATTTGGTTCGACAGATCTAGCAACAACAGTACCATCTTCTATGTCAATCAATGCGAAGAAAGGGGCTCGCCCAAAATGATTGGAAACCCGCGTACCGGATGAGTCTTCAGCAGGGATGAGAAGACGACGGATCATCAATCACCACCCGCCACGTCCACGGCCGCCACCACGGCCCATACCTCGGCCGCCACCACGGCCATAGCCGCCACCACGGCCCATACCCATACCCATACCTGTACCAGAGGGCATATACGTCGGACCAGCGCCAGATGGAGGACTCAACGCGCCTCGGTTATATTGCTCAATTGCTTGTTGAACAGTACCACCAGTATTGAGAAGTATTTGAATTCCTGAACTCTGCAGAGCCGGAAATGCATTTGGCCCGACACTCCCAGTGATTACAACATTAACTCCTTTGGATGCCACATACTGTGATGCACGGACACCAGCACCACCAGCAGACATTGCAGCCTCATTTGGCACTGCCTCAAAGGCAAGTGTATCAGAGTCTACAAAGATAAAGTATGCACATCGCCCAAAACGTGGATCCACAGGAGCATCAAGAGTTGGTCCGGTGGAAGTAATACATAGTTTTGCCATTAGTTTCACCTATAATTTGTTATGAATCAATATGCGCATATTGATTCATAAAAACTCTTTGGAACGGTCATAACAACAACCATCTTTATCTTCAGTAAAGAACAGTGAATAGTCGGAAGTGTCAAAATATGGGTTTTAGTGTTGGGATTGTTGGAAAACCGTCATGCGGCAAGACATCGTTTACCAATGCCGCATGCATGACGGATTTCAAAATTGGAAGCTACCCATTCACTACAATCGAGGCAAATGTGGGAGTAGCTCATGTCAGAAGTCAATGTGCATGTACTGACTTCGGAGTAAAGGACAATCCAAAAAACTCGATCTGCATAGATGGCATTAGGCTAATTCCAATCAAACTAATAGATGTGGCAGGTCTCGTTCCAGGAGCCCACAAAGGTCGGGGTATGGGCAATCAATTTCTTGATGACCTTCGTCAGGCCGACGTGTTAATTCACATTGTTGATGCTAGTGGATCCCTTGATGCAGAGGGGCAAGAGGTCCCTGCGGGGAGTTACGATCCTGTAGAGGATGTAAAGTTTCTAGAGGAGGAAATAACGGAGTGGATTCTTGCCATAATCACGAGTGATTGGCGAAGAATCACGGGGCGAGTCAGAGCCGAAGGGGCAAAGCTGGATGAGTTATTAGTAGAAAAGCTCTCGGGCCTGAAGATATCACGCAAACATATTTTGAAAGCATTGAGAGAAGCAGACCTAAAACCTGAAACCTCGGACAAGTGGAGCGATGAGGAACTGAAAAAATTCGCACGTGCTCTACAACGAGTGGCCAAACCAATCATCATAGCAGCCAACAAAATCGACAGACCTGGAGCATATGAGAATTTTGAACGGCTGAGAGAGACGTTCCCAGACCTGCTGATCGTACCAGTTAGTGCTCTTGCAGAGAAGGTCTTGAAAGATTTGGATAAAAAAGGGATAATCAAATACATTCCGGGAAGCAAGGATTTCGAAATCATTGAGAGAGAGAAACTGAAATCACAAGAGCTGGCGCAACTTGAGAAGTTGAAAGAGGGCATCCTGAAAAAATATGGGGGAACCGGAGTACAACGCGTTCTAAACGATGCGGTATTTGGATTTCTTCATATGATCACAGTCTATCCAGTTCATGATGCAAACACATTGAGCGATAGTGATGGCAATGTGCTCCCTGATGTCTATCTTGTCCCTGAAGGAACAACAGCAAAGGAATTTGCCGGTGTCATCCATACCGACTTGATGGAGAGCTTCATTCATGCAATTGATGCTCGGACAAAGATGCGAATCTCTGACAAACATGTCCTCAAAGACCGCGATGTCATAAAAATTGTCAGTGCAAAGGGATCAAAGTAATCCAGACTATCAATTCATCTTTGATCCAAGGGACCAATATTCTCCAGAGAGAGGGATATAGGTAAATAATTTGGCCAAAGAAACATCAAGGTGCCCTTCACCAGTCAGAAGATCATCATCAATATGAACAGCAACAACCTTCGCAATGAAGAGATCATGCGCACCAAGATGGAGTATGTTAGTTATCGTACATTCAATATTGACGGGGCATTCTTTAATCATGGGACTGCCCACTTTTGTTGATGGGAACTCGGTGAACCGACATTCTCTAAACTTATCATAGTCACGACCAGATTTTGTGCCACAGAAGATAACCGACTCCAGTTGGTCGGAAGAGGGGATATTAAGCACAAAGTCATGGGCTTTTTTCAGAAGTTCATAACTGTAGCGGCTCGGCCGAATTCCTACTGCGACAGTGGGAGGATCACTACAGATATTTGCAATCCAAGACAATGTGATAATGTTTGAACTGTCACCAGATTTAACGCTCAATAGAACAACAGGAGCCGGAATGACTGCCGTCGATGGTTCCAATTCTTGTTTCATATGCAAAAGTGAGCGAAACGTGTTTATCAACTAGTGGTTTCGTCATATTTAAGACCAAGCTATGTACGCGCTCGTGTGAACTCGAAATCCCAGTTGGAGGCAACAGAATGGCACGAGTATTAGTAGCTGATCCAATCGCGGAATCCGCAGTAAAGAAGATGGCCGATGCAGGACTTGATGTCGTCATAAGAGATCAAGATACCGACGGTGCAATTGTAGAACAAATCAAAGGTTTTGATTGTATCATTGTTCGCAGTGCAACCAAGGTCACAAAGGAGGTCATTGATGCAGCAGACAAGCTTCGTCTAGTTGTTCGCGCAGGAGTAGGTCTCGATAATGTTGATCAAGAAGCTGCCAAAGCAAAGGGAGTCAAGGTCATGAACACACCTGAGGCCCCTACTGTGTCAGTAGCCGAGATGGTATTTGCACATATGTTTACACTTGCAAGAAACATGACACTCGCTGACAGCTCGATGAAGGATGAGCGGTGGGAGAAGAAGAAGCTGAAAGGCGTTGAGCTCTGGCAGAAGACTATTGGTATTATTGGATTTGGTCGTATCGGCCAAGAAGTGGCAAGAAGAGCCAATGCCTTTGGAATGCATGTTCTTGCGTATGATGTTGTTGATATTGACTCCGTATGCAAGGATCTTGGTGCAAAGAGATCTAGCCTTGAAGAAATTCTCAAAGAGGCAGATTATATCACACTTCATGTCCCATTAATCCCTCAGACAAGAGGAATGATTGGTGAAAAAGAATTCAAGATGATGAAGAAAACAGCATTCATTGTTAATACTTCTCGAGGAGGGGTCATTGATGAAAGGGCACTCCTCAAGGCCCTCGAGGAGGGAGAGATTGCTGGTGCAGGGTTGGATGTATTTGAAGCCGAGCCTCCAACTGACTGGAGCCTGATAAAACATCCAAAACTTGTCGCAACACCACATCTTGCTTCAACTACAGTTGAGGCCCAGGCCAGAGTTGGCGAACTGACTGCTGAAAAGGTCATCAATGAACTCACATAAACTAATTCGAAATGAGTGACTAATCGCTATATCTTTAAGGAAACAGGGATGGCAGAGAAACAATTCAAGCTCATAAAGAGTATTGAATTCTGCCATTCCTTTGTGTTGGCGGATACGTCCGCATGGGATGTGGCCAAATAGGCTGAACCAAAAACACAGAAGAGCGATACACAGCAAAGGAAGGAATTACTTTGGCGTACAAACAAATGAATGAAGTCTGGATTAAGGAGCAAAAGGAACGCTCTGAAATTGTCAGAAGTAGACTGATTGTTTGGAGAAAACAGGGGACAATTGTAAGACTCGAGAGACCTACTCGTCTTGGACGTGCCCGCGAACTTGGCTACAAGGCCAAACAAGGTTACGTGGTTGTCAGAATTAAGACTGGAAGAGGCCCACGAGAAAAACCACGACCCAGAATGGGACGCAAACCACGTAGTCTCGGTGTCAGAAAATATACTCCACAAAAATCAAGGAAATGGATTGCCGAGGAGCGGGCGGCTCGAAAATTCCCAAACCTTAGAGTTCTCAACTCATATTGGGTCGGATCGGACCACAAGTGGGTATTCTATGAAGTAATTCTAGTCGATCCGAACCATCCAGTGATATACAACGACCCCACCATTAATTGGATCTGCGACCCTACACAGAAAGGAAGGGTACACCGTGGATTAACATCTGCTGGAAAACGGAGCCGAGGCCTTCGGAGAAAGGGTAAAGGCGCCGAGAAGATACGACCTTCGTTAGCAGCCCACAAGAATCGTGGTAAATGAGTTGTTGCAAGGAGCTAACATATGACCTTTGTTGAGAGAGTCGAGGCAAGAGCCTATTCACGAGCCACAGAGGTGGTCGAACGAGTGAAAAAGGCCATCTTGGCTCTCTTTCCAGAGGAACTTGAAAAGAAAGTGACCATAAAATCGGTCAAAACAGAGGGGCATGCGCGAGTCCCAATCATTGTCATTACTGCACAGATCAGAGGGAAACATCAGGCACTTGTTACTCTTGAACATATTATCAAGCAGTTACCTGATGCCGATAAACAAGAGATTGCCCATACAATAGAGCAGCGACTCAACGAGAAATGCATTTTATTCTTCAGGTTTGACAAACAAGATGCCTTTAGGGGAGACATCCATCTTGCAACTAGACCAGACATGATCAGCGTCAAAGTATATCTGAGAGATCACCCAAAATGCAATAGAAAAGTCGTCATTAAGTTCATTCATGAGACCTTGGGAATAACGGAGAGAGAATAGAGTGGGAATAGATCTCAACGTTCAGATAGGAAAGAAGGATGTAATCGGGTTCGTGACTATGGCTGAACGTTTGAGTATAGACTATATTATTGCTGCAAGGTCTCAAGGGGAGAAGATCTCAACTTCAAATGAACAGGTACAGATACTACCACGTACAGACCTTACAGGTAATACTCTCAATGCATTAAGAACGCAGATAAATCAGACACGTAGAAGATCCATTATTGTGGCAGTCCCATTGAAAGGAATTAATATTGCAAATTGGGCAGCTGATGACGCAAGGATTGATGTGCTTACTCTCACAAGTAGAGAGAGGAAATATGGATTAAAAACGACAACTGCAAAATTGGCCGCGTCTTCGGGTATTGCCCTTGAACTACCAATACGACCATTACTGACAAGCATGGGTTTCGAAAGGTCTAAGATTCTAAAGATATATCGTGAGGCGACGACGACCGCACTTGAAGCAGGGATGCAAGTTGTCTTGTCGAGTGGCGCCCAAATTCCAATCGAGATGAGATCCCCCGCTGCGATAAGGTATATTGGAACGGTTGTGGGTCTAACTAAGAAATATCTACAAGATGCAGAAAAATGGGCACATAAACGGATTCTCCAAAACATGAGTCGTATGGATAAGGACTTTATAGCGCCGGGAATTAGAATAATCAATCGGGGGGAACACGATTCATGAAACCATACAGGAAACGCTATGTTCGATTTGAACTTGTGATGGAGGGAGATCAAGTTACTGACCAGCAAGTTGTGAATGCCATCAGAAAGAACTTGATGGGGCTCTACGGTGAGATTGCGGTTGCAGATTCTCGGGTCTATCTTCAGGACTATGATGAAGAGACTGGGCAAGGAGTGATTCAGGTCAACGAACAGATTTTAGAAAGGGTGTTGGCTGCCGCATCATTAATTTACTCTATCGAGGCAACAAAAATATCATTTATCCCAAAGACAACTTCGGGAACCATTCGAGCATTATCAAAGAAGCGAATCACGTAGTAATACAGGGGATTTCTACAACTATTGTATCAGTAAAATGAAACGCGTTGGAGATCCAAGCACCAGTCAAATTACTTGCAATAATCCATACAACGGGGTTTAGTTTCATATATGTCATGTCGGTTGTGGATGGTCGTGGGGGTGCAGGATGAGAATGAAATATCCCAACTAGTTCGATCTTCTGCTGTTCTGCGCGAATAAGGAGTTCATATTCAGCAGCAGGATCTACTTCAAAACGTGTGGGAGAGTTTGCAATATTCTTCATCGGTTCAACCGAGGTCACAATGGCAATACGGTCTTTTAGCACACCAAAGAGAAGCGCAACTGACTCATTTGGAAGACATTGTTCAGCGAGATCATAGAGCGCGGATAATTCATCCGAGGGAATATGAATAGCAGAGATGTGCATTATTCAAAACGCCTCAGAATGGAGATTTCACCGTTTCGAGGACAATACAGGTCTCTACTTCTCCGACACCAGGTACTTTTCCAAGACGACGCTCAAGAAAATCACGCAATTGCCCTAGGTCGTTCACTGTGACTTTAAGCATTAGCCCACAGGCGCCGTCAAGAAAATAGGCCTCATCGACTTCGTCATAGTTTCGGACAGTTTCCGCAATGATCGTTGCCTGTTTCATCATCGCCTTGACACGGATCATAGCACAAATGTGACGGCCCATTTTCAGAGGATCAAGAACAACTGTAAACTGTTTAATGACACCTTCCTTCCGCAAACGTCTAACACGCCGCCGAACGGTGACCTCCGTCTTGCCCACAACTCCAGCAATGTCTGAAAAGGACATACGTCCATCCTGCTGTAAGAGGGAGATGATTTTTTTGTCGGTCTCATCAAGTTCCACAGGTTCGACCTCTCTGGGTACACATTATTTGTTGTGGCCCCAAAGCACAGATGCGCGTATTCGTACATATACCTTCCGAAATGTGTACGAAGTCATTAATCAAAACACCCTTGCTGCGTGAAGACAAACATAATATCCCGTTATAAAATCTGTAACTCTTTTGTCAGGATACGCTCCTCTTGACTCGACATTACAATATAGAGCTCGATATGATCCAAGAGCTGGGGCGCACTTCTAATTTTCTTTTCTAAAAGTTCTTGTATTTGGAATATCCCAGAGGCATTACTCATCTCAATCTCGATCCGAACTGTCTTGTTGGTCCCCCGTTTAATACGTACACGACGGATTGCCATAGCTGAGGCGGAATGAATATTCACACTGCCAGCCTCAAATGGAATTCTGGCTCGACCAGAGGTCATATCAAGAGCATCAGCCACACCAACCACTCCAGCCTCGATCGTTGTGGGGCGGATGAGTTTATCGTGCGCATAAATGGCATGAAGGACATGGCCTCTAACATGTACTTGTTTGTGCTTGTCATCAGGGTATATAGACTCAAGAAGTCGTTCAACTATGGGGGTTGCCAGAAAGACGGAAAATTCATTGTGTTGTTCCCGATGAACGCTCATCCCGATATCATGTAAATAGCAGCCAAGAAGGACTATCAATTGGGCATCTTGAAATGTGCCAGTTTCTTCTTGGACTATAGTAGGTTGAACCTTTGCACTAAGCTTGTCAAGTAGTTCAATCCCGTTTTTTGTGACGATCAATGAATGGATATGGCCATGGTCGCTATAGCCAAGTCTGTCAATAGCCATTCGATTGGTATCTTCTAGTACTGTCTGAACCTCAAGATTAGACTCTAATGCGTCAAAGGCGGTCAAGCATAATGGATTCTTCTTGAACAGCCGACGCACTCTATCACTCAGTGTAGCTCGCGAGTGCTTTTGTTGCTTTGCCATTTTTTCACCTCTAAATTATTTCGCACATTTGGCTATCTACATTGTTATAGGGGCTCCTAATTATAGAACTACAAATGTATACTTGCACTATCAAAACATGATGCACATATGAGAACAAGTGGCGTATCTAAAAAGTAGTGGAAAGATGGAAGTGGTGCGGAGGGCGAGATGTATTCAGCAAGGGGATCACCCTACGCTTTTGAACTCGCGAACTTCTACAAGACCAGATCCTAAGTCTGGCGCCTTTGACCTGGCTTGGCAACCTCCGCATGGTATATTGAAAAGTGGCAACCAAAGTCGTTTAAAAGATTACCATATTGAGAAGAAGAAGAGCAAGTTACTCCTTAACTTCCCAGAGATTACTGCACCGTGGGCAGCGATACGTCTTTTTGTATCCGCCACTACTCAAAGGTTCACGCTTTACAAGAGCAATATCTTTGTTCCCGCATCTTGGACAAGTCACATCTGTCATAACTTAGTACACCAAGTATAAACATTTGAAATGACATATCTAATTTGTTATGGGGGAGAATAGCAAGTAGAAGCGCGTATCTTTAACCACGTCACAATGTTTTTATTCGCCTCGTAAGATGTCGCGCAGACCCCTAAGGCTGACCATAGGTGGTCGTGTTATTCTCTGGACTTGAAATCAATGTCCAGTAAGAGCGTGATGAACAGATGTCTTCAAGAAGCAGACAAGCAGCGGCCCGAACCCGTGACAAGTGGCGAGAGAAAGTATGGTACCAGATTCTGGCACCGGAATATTTTGACAACAAAGAGATAGGTCTCACACTGGCCAGCAATCCCGAACTATTGATAGGCCGCACCGTCCAACCCACGCTCTATGACATCACAACTAATTTCGATCAGATACATGTCAAGTTAAAATTTAAAATCGTGGACATCGTTGGTCAGCAGGCAAAGACAATATTTCATGGCCATGAGTGGAGTTCGGACTATTTGAGAGGCCTAGTCCGAAGAGGGACATCTCGAATTGATTGGATCGGCCCTATTCTCACAAAAGATGACTATCTGATGAGAATCTCAGTCATTGTCTTCACAACAACAAGGGCAAAGACAAGCCAAGAGAAAGCCGTTCGAAAAACAGTAGAGAGTGTCATTCGGGCTCATGCAAAGAAACATACATTCAACGAACTTGTTCAGAAAGTCGTTCTTGGGGAGCTTGCTCAAGAGGTTAGAGAACAAGTCAAGGTGATCATCCCAATTAGACAGTGTGAGATTCGTAAGAGTAAGGTGCTCAAGGGACCCGAAGAGGTCAAAGCACGACGCGCCAGACTCAGACGGGGAACGGCCAAATCACAATAAAGTTTGGTCATTTAAAGAGAGATGCACGTGGAGCCGATAGAGGCTCCACTTATTTCTTGATATCTGAAAGATTATATGGCCGAGTGAAACTCACACCGCCACCTCAGTCAGGTGGAGTGAGATGCCTCCTAAGGACATGAATATAATCGTATTTGGCTGCATGCAATGTATGTATGCCGCTGCAGACCTTGCAGGAACTATGAAGCTTCAATATGATGTCAGTGCTAGAATAATCCGAATGCCCTGCACGGCCAGACTTGACATCAACTTCGTACTAAAAGCACTCCAAGAAGGAGCTGATGGCGTTCTGGTAGTTGGCTGCCACCCTGGAGACTGTGCGTACAAGACTGGAAATTTGGGGGCTGAAAGGCGGGTTCGCTTTGCACGTAAACTGATTGCTCAGTTAGGCCTCAATGAAAATCGTGTAAGAATGGTTTTTGTCAGTGCTGCTGAAGGAGACAAGTTTGCCAGTGAGATCAGTAAATTCGCAGAGGAGATTAGGGAGATGGGGCCCAATCCAATCAGATTATGAATAGAATATGGCGCCGAGGACGAGATTCGAACTCGCGAGCCACTGAGGGCAACGGTTTTCGAGACCGTCTCCGTAACCACTTGGATACCTCGGCACTGAAATAACAGATTAACATGTATCTGTATGTATGAGCTGTATCTTGCCACTCAATTTAACATTAATGCTATTGGAACTCATGTTTGTTGTTGTTGGGCTGCCTCAAGCGCCGCGTGCATCACATTACGCGCAGTGACAACCAGTCTATTCAGAGATCGCTCAGTTCTAGCCCCTGCATACAGACGGGCCTTAGGTTCGGTCCCAGAAACCCGAACTAGAACATAAGATCCATCAGTACAGTCCACACGCACACCATCAATGTCTAGAACCTTATCGACTCCAGAAATTTCTTCGGGAAGCATGGAAAGGACTTGTTGAATGAAAGAGCGTTTTAGCTTGTCAGGGCATTTAATGAATTCACGGACCATCGGATATTCGGGGATTGTAGCCATCAATCGTTGACAACTCCCCGAGCCAAGTTCATCTACTAACTGAGCAAATCTCGAAGCGCCTGCAATACCATCCATCCATGGGCCCAGTTCCATGAATATGGGTTTCCAAGGTTCTGATGCAAAGATAATCTTTCCAGAGGCATCATGTGCAATCTTCTCTTGAAGAGATCCCAAGGGCATACGTACAACTTCACCACCTGCCTTTTCCACAACCTCATCGATTACACTTGAAGTGTCAATAGAAGTCACGACCACACCAAAGCCATGACGCTCAATTTCATCACGAGCAAAAAGGGCAATGACTCGGTTCTGATCAATAAACTGACCCGCCTCATCAATAACTGCCAATCTATCGCCATCTCCGTCATGGCAAAGAGTGACTGCATAATCCGAGCCTGCCGCCATCTTCATGGTATCGGCGAGATTCTTGGGGGACGGCTCGGCGGGCCGACCCGGAAAATGACCATCTTGATGAGAATTAATTGTAACAACCGAAAATCCAAGATCATGAAGAAGTGCAGGGGTATAGCCAGTTGCTGCCCCATTTGCAAGATCAAGTAACAACTTGGTGCCCTTGCTTTCAACACCTCGAGAGAGAAGGAACTTCTTAACATATGAGAGATATTTCTCTTGAATGTCGAAATATCTCAGAGAGCCAATACGGTTCCAATCAGCCACAATAAACGCTTTACTTCGCAGTAGTGCTTCAATTTTAATCTCCTCTGATCGAATAAATTCACGACCGTTCACAAAGAATTTGAAACCATTATCCGTGGGAGGATTGTGACTTGCTGTAATAATAACGGAGGAGTCAATTGAGGGAAGGGTGCTAGAGTATGCAACAGTAGGCATAGGGACTATTCCAAGATCAATGACATTAACACCAGTTGACAAGACTCCAGAAAGAAATGAGCTTCGAAGCATCTCACGTGAGGTTCGAGCATCGGTACCTATGGTCACCGTTCCGGAACCGTTTAAGATTGTGCCCAATGCACGACCAAGACCTTGTGCGAAAGAGATGTTAATACGTGTAATATTGCCTCGAATGCCTGATGTTCCAAAGATTTTTTCTGTATCCGCAGTCATTCTTCTTTCTCCACAATACAAGTTCCTGCGCTAATCTCAGGCTCTAGAAAAGACCAATTGAGTCTTCCTAAATGAAGATGAACAGGCCCAACTACAAACCACCTATTCCTGTGGCAGAGCAAGATCAACTATGTCCTTTGCGGCCTCCCCTATCTTTTGCATACTGTCAACAACAAGGAGATGCGATTGAGAAAATTTGTGAGGGGAGATAATGAGATCGTGACGGAGCTGTGTGGCTGAAGAGATGAGGTCCTTCTCCGCCATCATGACCCACGAAACCTTTTTGGAGTCGAACTTGAAAAGATTAGTGACAGATTTTGTCAGCATCTCTTTTACAAGTGTGGCAAGTGGTTTAATCTTCTCAATGAGATGGGGGTCAAGCTGCTCGCCAGTTTGCGATGCTATATCTACCGCAAGATCAGCGATCCGCTCGATATATTGCACGGCCAGACGGAAATCGAGAGCCTCTACTGGAGCTATATTCATCTTCTCCGAAATACTTGGATATTGAATAGCAGATCGTAACTCGCGGACAATAAGGAAAAAGAGCCGGTCCACTTCTTCGTCGCGCTGTTGAACTTCAAGAGCTAATTCTTGATCCCCGTTATAGAATGCCGAAAGCGCATCATTAAGCATCCGTGTAGCTATTAGATTCATTCGTTTCATTGCCTTGTCAACAGGAATTGTGGACGGATCAACTAAACATTGCACAACAAGCTGATGGTCGTCCTCATCTGTCACCTCTAATGCAACAAACCTCTTGATGATATTTCGTAGTTCCATACGTTGAGCATTAGATATTGTGGACTCACTAACGACGCGAATCTCATCAAAACCCAGCAGATATTTGCTTGTGATAGACCAACGTAGATTCGAAGTGATACTGACCGTTGTGGAACGCGGCACGCCTGCCTTTGGCAATCGTGGATCGATAATAAGACACCCGTCTTCTCTCTCGGAGATTACTACAGAATCGCCTTTCTTGAGATCGCGCCCCAGGACCCATTTTTTGGGGAGGACCACCAAGAAAGAGCTTCCATCCTTACCACCTGTTTGCTGTAGTCGCCGGATCTCCATTGTATAACCTTCTAGACACTAATCATCCCAAGTAGAACGTACAATTCTTATTATGATTGCGAGAGGTAATAGAGTCAACAGCCACATCTGAATCTATATAGTTTGATAAGATTGTCAAGGACATGGTGTTCTATTGAATCCCGCTACACGAAAAACTGTACTCAAGATGTTTATTAAATCGGGTCTACAGATTGCCCCAGATGCACTTGAACTAATAATCACGCTAGACACACCAATAAAGTGGGCAAATAAAATCATTCAGTCGAATATCGATGCGGCAGCTGTACCAGTAATTTCACGTGGGCTTATAGAAGAAATGATTCTCGTGAAATCGAAACAAAAACCTGTGAACGAATCACCTATACAAATGGAATCCTCGACGACTGAACAGGACTTGCACGATGCGGGAACCAAGCAGCAAAAACCAAGTAAAGAGGCAATTCGAATACTCAAAAGCCCAACGATAGACATGGTGGGGTCACTCGGTCAAGTAGAGGATTTCCATGAACTCTTCATAGACAGATTTCATCAAATCAAGAAAATATACATGGGACGGATTGACACGCGTAATGCCATTCCCATTAAATCTGCAATTATGAAAAAACAAGAATCCTTCAGAATCAAAGCATTGAAACGTAGAGAGGGAAAAAGGCAGAAACCAACGGAAACGAAAGTCATTGGAATGGTCAAGAGTAAGAGCATTTCCCGGTCAAAAAATATAATAATTGAGCTAGAAGACGAAGAGGCGTCAATGGTCTGTGTCATTCCGTCAGGGCGCAAAGGCATCCAAGGTAAGGAGCTGAGCAAAAAAGGAGAGGCAATACTTCTTGATGAGGTCATTTGCATTTCGGGCTATGTTGATCAGGATGGCAGACTGATTGCAGATGAGGTTCTTTTTCCAGATGTCCCGGCAGCCCGCGAGATTGGAAGATCTAAAAGAGAGGTCTATGCTGCATTTATTTCGGATCTTCATATTGGTAGCAAAGAGTTTCTAGAGGATGAATTTGACCGATTTATCGAGTGGCTAAAAGGAAAAGATGTACCGGACAATAAACGGGAGATTGTCGAAAAGACGGAGTATCTCTTTATTGCCGGAGACCTCGTAGATGGAGTAGGGGTATATCCGGGTCAAGAAAAAGATCTAGTGATACCAAGTATCCATGACCAATACGAACTTTTGGCCAGCAAGCTTGAAAGACTTCCCAAACATATTAAAATTATATCCATCCCGGGAAACCACGATGCCTGTCGTCAGGCACTTCCAAAACCACCTATTCCTGAAGAATTCGCAGAAGCACTTTATTCATTGGGGGACAGAATATTGATGCTAGGAGACCCTAGCTTAATTTCAGTTGAGGGTGTAAAAATCTTGATGACTCATGGAGATTCTCTGGACGACCTTGTGACCCAGATTCCCGGAGCGTCATATCGACAGCCAGCGCTTCCAATGATAGAATTGCTCAAGAAACGACATCTCGTTCCCATGTATGGCGGAAAGACAGAACTAGCACCACTTCACAAGGATTGGATGGTCATTAACAAGGTACCAGATATTGTCCATTTTGGGCACGCCCATCACAATGCTGTCAACAATTATAGAGGGATACAAGTAATAAATTCTGGAACTTTTCAAAGCCAGACGGATTTTATGAAAAAACAAGGAGTGATCCCCACACCAGGAATTGTGACATTTGTCAATCTTAGGAACGGTGCGCCAACTGTCGAGACCTTTTTTGATTTTTCAAAAATGATGGATGATCTATAACTCATCTTAGAACGCCGAATACCTCAGTGCGCTCTAGTAGAAGGTCTAAACCATCCAATAATTCGTTCTAATTTATATTTGTAAAGTAATAGAGAAAAGATCACGATAGTTGCCATGAAAAAGATACCACTTAATGCGATTTGAAGAGGATCACGTGTAGGAGTATCAGGACCCTGCATGCCAGAAGAGGCCCCAAATTTGAAAGACTCGTTGAAGAAATTGATCAGTGTATGTGCAACTATTGTACCTGTGAGAGCAGTCGTACTTGTGAAACGGATATAGTAGATTGCAAAGAAGAGTCCAAGAATACCTGAGAACACGACTGACACAAAAATATCTGAAATAAGCGCGGCGCCTGTCTTACCATTTGCAAAAGGCCAGCAAATATGCCAAAGACCAAAAAATGCAGCCGATAACAGCATGGACCGATTGATGCTCATACGGGTTCGGAAACCATGATAAAGAATACCTCTGAAGAGAGTTTCTTCCATGATTGCATTAATAAATACAAAAAGAAACTCATACCAGAGAAAATCAACAAATTGAATGTGAACCGTAAGCAGCGAAGAGGCTCCAGTCAAGCTAGCATAAAGAAGGGTGGGGAGAACTACTCCAGTAAAATAAAAGGATAGCCCCAATAATATACCAATTATCAGATTAGGGCGTAGATGTGCCCGAGTAAGCCCCAGAATAGGCTCAATCTCAGACCTGCGGTAAACCCAGAACACGCCTAATAATATTCCAAGGGGGAAAAGTTTGGAGGGGAGAATATTGAGAAGAGTACTGCCAAGCCCTAGCACAAAAATGTCTACAACCCGCCACACGATCCCAATCGAGAGAATAATAATTGAGAGAGAGAAGAGACTCATTCTTGTTAAGAGCGGGGGGCGAGTATCTTGGGGAGGTGTAGTGCGCACATCTGCGACTTGATTCATGATAGCCCCTCCACGTTAGAGGATATGACAGGTGTATCCTTGGACATTTTGACTGTTTCTGGCCGTTGCTGAGAGCGACTATGGCGACGCCAGGGATTTACAAGAGCAAGTCCTGCAACAATTGTACTGGCAGCATTGAAAATACTATTGAGAATCAAATCCGTGGCTATGATTTGCCCGATTGATGCAAAAATCAGAGAAACAACCATAAGATCGCTCCGGACCTCCCGAAGTCTTTTGGTCTTCCATGTGATGGTAAAAGTTGCAGCCAATGTTACAGTAGTGACCAAGACTAATGGAACACATAGCAACAGAATCATCTCGGCTGAGGGAGATAGTATAACAACCAAAGCCCAGTACAACCCGATGGCGAAAAGTGTTCGTGCATGAAGTTTCTGCCCGCGTGGCCACCAGATTTGAAGTAATGCCGCCAAAATAGGGAGAACCGTAGCCAAGATAACAACGGTGCGAATTTTAAATAAATCAAGAGTCATTCCAATAGAGGTAATTATTGGGAGTAATCGGATAAGATTGTTAACGGCATGCGCAATAAAAGTCACTCCAAAGACAAAAGGGAGATCAGAGAGCAATCGTTGCTCTTGCCTATGCCAAATCATAATGAGATAGACCCCAACAAAAATGGAAATGAAGATGGTAACGAAGAGAAACATAATCTGATAGTCGAACAGAATCTGCATGATGTGCACCTTACTATGACCTTCAAGACAATGAGCCATGTAGCTTCATTGTGCTCCGAGTTATTGTGAGTTGAGAACTACTTAAGGTCGTATACAATTTCAGTTGGAGTTCAATGGCACATCAGATAGTACAAGTAGATGTAATAACATCTAAACAGTCAATACGTCAAATTTTTACAGTCAAGGGGGAATTGAACACCATGAATCAGACTGAAACTCTCAAGCGTCTGGCTGAAATAATTGCAGGGGAGATTTGTCTCTCTGAGACCGAACCAGGAGGAGTAATGAGAAGATGGCGTGAGCGGTTTCAGGTATCTCAGAAAGATCTTGCCACTCACCTTGGGGTCTCACCATCAGTAATTAGTGATTATGAGAGTGGTCGTCGCAAGTCGCCTCGTGTTGAAACAATCAAACGATTTGTTGAAGGGCTCATTAGCATGGATGCTGAAAATGGAGGGAGAATAGCTATGGCCCTTGAAAAACTCATTACGCCAGATATTGCATCCGAAGCAATCTTAGATAGTCGAGAATTTGGTGTACCAATTCCCGCACATGTATTGACCGAACACCTTCAATGCAGAGTTCTCACACATAGTTCTCTTCTTGAACGGGATATCTATGGATACACGGCACTTGATAGTGTGCGTGCAATTGTATCACTTGCACCTCAACAGCTGCTACGATTGTATGGAGGCACGACCCAGAGGGCTGCGATTCTGACAAAGGTGTCAACTGGGCGATCGCCCATGGTTGCAATCAAAGCCAGTCAGATTGGCACCTCATCCGCAGTCAAACCCGCTGTCGTCATTCTCCATGGTGTCCAGAACCTTGATCCGCTAGCAGTCAAAATTGCAGACAGTATTCATCTTCCGCTTTGCGTTTCGGAGGTGGAGTCAGAGGAGCAGTTAATTCAAATCTTAAGATCCTTTAACAGGTGAACTTGCCAGAACTCACACATTCAAATGACTTTGCTTATATTATATAAGCAATGTTTCCACTGACAGACGGGCCATTAATTCCAAATGTCCGCCCCAAATGAGGCTGCCCAATGAAGAAATACATAGAAGTAAACGATCCAATCCACGGATTTATCGAACTTTCTGAATTAGAAACGAAGATAATTGATTCGGCACCATATCAACGCCTTCGAAGAATTAAACAGCTGTCAGGAGGGCATTTTGTATATCCCACAGCAGAACACACCAGGTTTGGTCACTGCATGGGAGCACTGTATTTAGCCTCGCGCCTGGGTGAAAAGTTACTGCCTTCAATTGGGTTGGACGAGGATACAATTCAGGATGTGCGTATTGCTGGACTTCTCCATGATATTGGCCATGGACCATTTAGTCATGTATTTGAAGAAGCCCTAGTTGAGAGGAGAGGTCAGAATCATGAAGACATTACTGAGTGGATAATTCAAAAGAGCGTATTAGGGGACATCCTCACAGATGGGGGTGTATCTAGCAAAAAAATAGCAGATCTTGTAAGAGGTCGGTGGTCAAAGAAAAAAGATGCTGTTCCGGCGGGGATAGTCGCAGGGCAAATAGATGTAGATAAAATGGACTATTTGGTACGAGACTCGTTTTATTGTGGAGTCAGTTATGGATTCATAGATGTGGATCGCCTCATCGATAGTGCCGAAGTTGGGGATGATTACATTATAGAATTTAACGTGGCTGCACGAGGAACTCTAGAGGCATTTCTGGTTGCCAGATATGAGATGTTCATGAATGTCTATTATCACAAGGCGGTTCGCAGTGTAGAAGTGATGTTGGTCAAATTGATGAGAGCTGCGGATAATGCATTAGGTCTTACAACATTTCAGACACCCGAGGAATTTTTAGAACTTGATGACATATCTCTGATTTCACAAATTCGCGAATTGGACCCCTCTCTCTCTGAAGAGGCAACAGAGGCAGTAAGAATGGTCAAACGATTAGATTCACGAGACCTCTACAAGCCAGCATTTGAAAAAATCCTTCATACGGATGACAAATTTGTTTCCAAGGTTTTGACAAAGCATGATGTCCGAAAGAGTCTTGAACGAGAGATTGCTGAAGCGGCCAAAATCAGCCCATCTGAAGTAATTGTTGATGTGCCAACCCTCCCGTCGGTCCCACATAACCCGCGCCAAATAGAGACCCCAATGGAGATCAATGTGTTTGAATTCGTGGAGGGCCAAAAGACAAGTCGAAATCTCTCAGTACTCTCCAAGATTGCTGAAATGATGAAAGGGTACCTTGATGTGATTAGAGTATATACAAACAAGGAGCATCGGGCAATTGTCGAACGTGAGGCGCGTAAGTTGTTTCAGGAAACACCAACAGCTGCGCAGATACACATGTGAAGCAGGCAAACATAGTCTCAAAGACTTGTGGTGATTAAATACTCTGAACTTGGATATAATCCCAGAAGTCAACTGGGGCTATGTGTTTGAAAAGTGAACTGAACGAGGCTCTTCAAGACATCCGAGAGATATCGGGTGTTGAAAACGTAGTACTTGTACAGCGAGATGGAGTTCCTGTTGCAAGTGCAGGTGTATGGTTTAGCAAGGAAGAGGTCTTTGCAGTCGCCTCATCCACCTGTGCGATCTATGGAGTTGCACGTATTGTACATGGGAACTTCAAATACCTACTCATGGAGAGCACAAACTCCAAGGTGTTCATTGCTTCCCTTCCAGGGGGCATCAATTATTTTCTCACTGTCACCACGGCTCCAAGAGTCAATCTCGCTGCCCTATTTATTGAGATGAAACAGAATTTGTCACGTATTACATTTTTACTGAAACAACACCTCGAAAACAATCTCCCACCGTTACGAACCTATTCCTCTAATGAAACAGACGATATTCTACAAGGATTTTCAGTCATTGAAGGCCACAAAATGCAGAACGATGTTTCATTTCCGGTCATCTCAATAGATCGCTCACGTGCCCTCGCACTTCGAGAGATTCTTCGACAGATCACAGATACAATTCCAGGTACACTGTCCGCATTCTTTACATTAAATGGCGGGATTCGCGTAAGTCTCACGGGATTCTCAGATGACCGACTGGCAGCCATGACTTTTGCGTTGTATGATGCCTCTGAAAGAGTTATCCGTACTCTACGAAACACAAACCTTGAACGGGTCACTTGTGAAGGCGCACATGGACGCCATTTTATTTATGCGGTCCCCAATGGAGTATTCAGTCTCTGGGTATCTCATAATGCACAAAAACTTGGACTTGTCCGACTCTTGCTCAAACACTACATCACTGAGGCCAATCGGATTTTAGAAACAGTCGCTTCACAGTCAGAGATTCCTCAAGAACTCAAAGAATTGTTGTTGATGGGATCTATGGAAACTGGCAGGATTTTTACGAGGGGAGAGCCATGAGATATTCTATACTAGAGATGATAGACCTTCTGGACGATCAATTCCCTGTGTTATTGCATGCCGTACTACATAGATTCCCCATTTTGGTGATTGGTGAAAATACTGAGAGTGTTGATGACTTTGTTGACAGTCTAGTCTCATTAGCACCTCATCGGCATCAGCTTGTCTTCTGGCGGGATTTCACAACTGAAGATGATATAATCTCTGTATGGATGGAAGAACGGCATAACTATGATGTTGCTCGTACGATTGTCTGTAGCAAATCCGCAAACATTCGTCTTGTATTAGATAGGATCTCTAACTTTACAGGATGGATAGTTGGGGTGCCCTTTGGCTCGCGTACACTCGGATTAAACATTGATGAGGCATTAGTACAACAGCTCTACCGTACAGTGGAACAGGAATCGCGCAATGTGGGAGTTCTAGAACTCAAAACACGATCGCAGGTTCAATTTCGAACCCTACACCCAATACAAAACAAACTCGAAGTCGAAAAGCATGTTGTTGATAAGATTCTGACTCGGAAAAAGCAATCACTAGAACGAATTAGAAGATTACTTAAGAAATCAATTCGGGGGACAGCGGTTCCAGAAACGTTTGTGAAAGAATTACTTCAATTAAATGAGGAGGCAGTGCTAATTACTAAAGATATGTTCAATGAAGAGATCAGTGGCTTCGTTCATGCGGCACATAGGGCCGCAACAATTCTTGCAAGAATACGTTTTGCAAGAGAGTTAGGAGCTCCTACTAAATTGACAGAGAGGAACCTATTCGAGGCGATCGGTTGGGATATTGGGCATCTGGGAGAGATAATCCAGTTTGTCAACGCTGAATGGCATGAAGACTTTTCCGACTGCGTTAGTGGAGATACGTTCCTTGGGCTTGGAGCATGGGTTGATAGCATGTGGGGAGCATAGGAGGGCGAACAATGATTGTAGACTATGGATCACGCACAATTGGATTGAAGATTGTATTTTTTGGCCCTGCGATGAGCGGGAAGACAACATCAATACGGTGGCTATTCTCTGCATTAGATGTCTTTGATAGACTCACTGCTATTGAAAATACTGTAGGCCGAACAATGTTTTGCGATTTCGGAACCATTCCGATTCCAATTGCAGGAGGATGGTCGGTCAATGCACACGTATGGACTGCAACAGGACAGGACTTTTACAGATCGACTCGTGAGGTGGTCATGGTGGGCACGGACGGAGTCATCTTTGTGGCAGACTCGCAAAGAAGTCTGATGGATGAGAATAGAGCAAGCTGGAATGAACTAATGCTCTTACTCGAAAACGAATGCAGGTCATTGCCGATAGTTGTTCTCTTGAACAAGCAAGATATCCCAAATCCGATTGGCGAAACCGAGCTTCGTAGATCGCTTGACATTCCAGATGCGATTCCGGTCTTCAGAACAGTCGCAAAAGAGGGCAAAAACATCATGGAGTCGTTCCAGGTTATTTTCCAGAGTGCAATCCGGTCAAGTGTTTTATCACAGTCATCCTAAATCTTTGCTAAAAGAATTGTATCTCGCTATGCTTATCACGGTGTAGTATAAAGTATAGCGAGGCGTGAATAGATATGTTCATTTCATTTATTGTAGGAACTGCCGGCTCAGGAAAATCATTGTTGACAGCCGCACTAGAAAAGTGGCTTATATCATTGGAGGCCAGCGTTGCCATTGTCAATCTTGACCCAGGTGTAGATAGCCCACCTTACACAAGCGATGTTGATGTGCGAGAGTACGTGGACTATAACGACATAATCAGTACTTTTGGTCTTGGACCAAATGGGGCTCTTGTTGCAGCCATCGATATGGCAGTCAATCATGCCCAAGAGATGAGAGAGGAGATTATTGATACTGCTGCCGAGTACGTCATTGTCGATTGCCCCGGGCAAATGGAACTCTTTGCATACCGTAATTCGGGGCCGCTCATGGTCTCGGAACTTGCAGCCGACGACCCGGCCCTTGCGATATATTTGATGGATGCAAATATAGCACGCACTCCAGAGGGATATCTTTCATCATTGTTATTGGGAATCTCAATCAATATGAGATTTGGACTACCTCAACTGAATATTCTTAGCAAACCAGATGTGCTAATAAACGACAAAGTCGTGGAGATTGCCTCATGGGGAGAAGAGCCATACCTTCTGGAAACCGCCCTATCCAATAGTGAACCCAGTATTGCACGTGAATATGCGGAGGCTGTATTACATATGCTTCAAGATCTTGGTGGAGGGACGGGCGTAATTCCTGTGTCGGCTAAACAAATGACAGGGATGGAGTCGCTGTATGGGGAGATGCAACAAATTTACCTTGGAGGGGACAACATAGAACATTAAAGATGATGGCAGGAATGAGGACGTGAACAAGTATTTTTTAATAATCGGAGGGGAACAAACTAGTCTCGCAAGAGCAGAAATTGAGTCATTACTCAGGGCATATGACTCATCTATGACTGTGTCATGGAATGGACGGGTAGGTCTCATCAATGCCGTGCAAAATCCAATTCGATTTCTATTAGAGAGAGCAGCATACTTACGAGAGGCTGGTGAAATAATCGGGATAATTCATCAAGATAGAGAAATAGATGAGAGCAATATTCGCGAGGCCGTAGCTGCCGATACCACCTTTTATGTACGAGGCTTTAATGTAGACCAACCGCGTAGTGGGGGCCATAGCATATCGGTCGAAATTGGAAAAATAATGAAAAAGATCACACGGGCAAAAGTGTCATTTAGTGACAAAGGAGTAAGACTACGTGCGATTGATATGGGCAATGAAATCATAATTGGCAAGGCAATCGAATCACGTACACGCAAGTTGCTCAAAATACGAAAAGGAAATGCGCGTGCGTTCTTTCATCCATCGGTTATGAATGCACCCCTTGCAAGAGCAATGTGTAATCTGGCTCAAGTGATGCCCGGACAAATCATGTTGGATCCGTTCTGTGGGGGTGGTGGAATTTTATGCGAGGGAGCTCAACTAGGTGCGAGTGTGATAGGTGTGGACATGAATTGGCGGCTTCTTCAGGGTGCTAAAAAGAACCTCTGGCAAATAGGAAACCGGTCAGGCGTGCTTGTTCAGGCAGACGCCCGGTCATTGCCGATTAGTCATGTCGATGCAGTTGTAACGGATCCACCTTACGGACAGACAAGCTCGACACGTGGAGATAGAGCTGATCATCTGGTAGACAGATTACTGGATGAGCTTGAAGGGGTCATGACAGTCGGAGGTAAACTATGCATATGTAGTGAAAAGAAAATGGCCATAGGAAACATCATTCATAATAAAGGGTTGACCGAGGATATTTGTATTTCAGTCCGAATACATAAAAAAATGATTAGAGAGATCAGAGTAATCTCTTACTGAAACACAATCTGACCATCTTTAGTTAATGGAGTGAACCAAGAGAGGAACTGCTGAAAATCGTCTTCATTCTCAAAGATAAAACGAATATCTATTGACCCCAATGGGGGAGCTTCGTCGTAGCTATCGACAATTCGAACACGCCCTATGTAGGCTGCCTGCTTATCCAACATCATAAGAGTAGCATGCCCTGTGGAATTGCCTATCAAATGTGACCTAACTGCATCTATAATTCGCTGTTCAAATATACGAGACCGAAACCAATCGAGATTGTGTAAGTTATCGGTAAAAGACACCAGCAATGAATCAACACAATCAAACGAAAGAGCCGGAAAGAGATTAGTCAGTGCTGTATGAACTTTGCTCTCATCTTCGGTCGGAAAAAGAACGGTCTCAATCTCCAAATGCAATTCAAACAAGCCTCCGAGCTGCACGTCGTATGTTTTCTTGAAGAGAGTCAAGTGAACCTTCATTCACAATCATAATGTCCGCCAGAGCAATTACACCACCAAGACCAACAGAGATTTCGCGCATATCACGCTCACGGAAAGTTTCAAAATCCGGAGGAGAATCTTTACGCCCGCGACTCTGCAAGCGGGTAAATCGTGTCATCGGGGCAGAGTGCACACAGACAATCGTCACAGTATCAGAGAATTCTTTGAAGACATCTACTTCAGCCAGACTTCTACAACCCTCGATAACAACCTCAGCAGCATCCAATGTATTGATGTGAGGTATGCATCTCTTAGCAACTGCACCAAGGCCGTCCATTTCACGCAATTCGAGCATTATTTTTCGAGTGTTTAGGGGAGTAGGCTCTAAGCCACGGCTACGAACTTCAGAACGTATCACATCACCCATCACGATTAGTGGAATCTTAAATTCCTCATGCAGAATACGGGCCACCTCACTCTTTCCAGCCCCCGGCATTCCTGTGATAATCACAAACTTCACGCAAATCCCTCTGACTTCAAACCATATAATCCGGAGATTCCTTTGATCTGATCTTTTCAAGCACAGCATTAACAATATGTGACGGTATCACATCCATGTCTGAAATCAATGCAATATGGAAGGATTCCTTTAATAGTCTATCACGAAGGTCGCGTCCGGAAAAGCCTTCAGTCCTTGCAGCCAATTGGGCTAAATCGGCTTCGAGAGGGATGGGGAGCCTAGATGCATACATCTTGAGCAACAACAATCGTTCTTTTACATCAGGCAGATTAAATTCAAACACAGCATCAAATCGACTACGTAGCGCTCGATCTAATAGCGGCAATGCATTTGTGGCGCCAATCACAACAACTCCGGAGGATTCATCGGTACTATCCAGCTCGCCCAATAATGCCGTGACTACTTCGGACACATCCCCTCTAATAGATTGGAAAGACCGTGCAAGTCCGATAGCATCAAGCTCGTCTACAAAAACAATACTTGGAGATTCTTCACGTGCCTCGTTAAAAAGCGTAGAGATTCTTCGGCCGCCGTCCCCCACATGAATTCCAATAAGATCTGATGCCTTTACTAAAAATATCTGCGCATTAGCCTCTTGCGCCAAAGCTCGTGCGGTCATGGTCTTACCTGTACCAGGAGGACCATGAAACAGGACTGCACGTGGAGACCATTCACCAAATCGAGCAGGATCCTTGAGATATTTCAAAATCAACATACATTTTCGTTTAACTTGTTCATGCCCAACTATATCATTCAATGTGTAGCGTGAAGGAATAGGAGGCTTTGGAGCAACAGCGGATTTTAGTTGGATAGTAGTTGTACGGGTCACCACAGAATCTTCGGGAGTGACCTCGGCAACACGAAATGCAAAATCGGGCATTACATACCTGTCGAAGAGATACATCCCAGAATAGAGTACACTGCCCATCCATTGCTCACGCGCATAATCCGTAAATAACTCTTGATTATCAATTTCAAGTCCAACAGGTTTGGGATCCCCTCGCAATCTAAAGGGATATCCGACTGGTTCAAGTACGACCAACTCAGCACTTCGTACCTCATGATGCTTGTGTTTGCTTGCTTTCTTTGTGGAATCGCGGGATGAGGCAGGTAAATCCATACCTGATTCTTTTCGACGGGTCAAGGTAATTAGTCACCAGCAAACACCACAAATGATTCTGCTTTAAGACTATCTTTCGTGACCTACAAACAAAACTGACATATTTGTTGACTCCCAGCTTTGCGTGTATATCGATAATAGGTGGAAATATAATGAGTACAATGGTTCGAGCCTTTCTTAGTATAGATATTGAAGATCCTGCACTCGTATCAAGAATTGCACATATACAACAAAAAATCGATAGAGAAGCTGTAAAGATTAAGATGGTTGAACAAGAAAATATACATTTTACGCTCAGATTTTTAGGGGACACTTCAACTGCCAAAATTGAACAGATTAGGGAACAGATGCAAGAGGTCACGTTTTCACCCTTTACCATTAGAATTGAGGGAGTCGGAGCGTTTCCGAGCATACAACGACCAAGAGTCATATGGGTTGGAACAACGGAAAATCAAGACCGCCTACGTGCATTAAAGGAACGAGTTGATGAGGCACTGGGCAATCTCGCATATCCAATAGATCGCAAGTTTAAGGCACATGCCACGATAGCCAGAGTCCGTTCAGTATTTAATAGAGCGAGAATGATCACCAATCTTGAGATGCTTAAGGATGAGTCCATAGGAACGATGACTGTGACCAGTTTTAGGATGAAAAAAAGCACACTCACTCCAAAGGGCCCAATCTATGAAACACTCTGGGAAGTTCCTGCAATATGATGAATGTACTAAGACCAAACAAATGAAAAATCTAAAGACAATATGGTGGGCCGGGGGAGACTTGAACTCCCGGTCTCTTGCAGCCTGGATCCCTAGCTAGTATGCCGGGAATACCCCAAGCAAGAATCATACCAAGCTAGACTACCGACCCATATCTAATTCGGGATGTGAAATAAAGATAAAGCTTGCCGTTTTGTGCAGTGATAATGCTCAATAGACATGGTATATACTATTTTAATGAGGAAGATGACAACTGACTTGATCTATCACGAGAGTTTCATTCAACATGTAATGTCCAGCGGGCATCCTGAACGGCCAGAGCGACTAGTTCGAGCATTAGAAGAGGTGAAACGGTCCAGATTGCTCGACAAAAAGGTACGTATGGTCGAGGCAATTCCTGCGGATTTATCAGAAATTTATCCGTTACATAGTATGCAGTATATCCGCGCATTGAAAGAAAAATCCGAGCGGGGTGGAGGATATTACACGGTGGATACGAGTGTCAATGAGCACACTTACACTGCAGCAATCCATGCCGCAGGTGGAGGGATTCTGGCGGTGGACAGAATACTACAGGGAGAGAGTGATAACGCATTTGTCTTATGTAGACCACCCGGCCATCATGCTGAATACGAGCGAGCTTTTGGATTTTGCTTCATAAACAATATTGCTGTAGCTGCGAACCACCTTCTCACCAAACATAAAATCAGGAGAATAATGATCGTAGATTATGATGCGCATCATGGGAATGGAACACAAGACATGTTTTATGACACGGACAAAGTCTTGTACATAGGGCTCCATCAAGATGGGCGGACATTATTTCCAGGAAGTGGATTTGTGGATGAAAAAGGCGTGGGGGAAGGAGAGGACTATACAGCAAATGTACCTATGTATCCGGGTGCAGGAGGTAAATCGTATGACCTTGCCTTCACCGAGATCGTGGAACCGCTCGCAGAAATCTACAGACCCGAGTTCATTCTGGTATCGGCGGGTTATGACTGCCATCAGGATGATCCTTTAACAATGCTGGGGCTTACACTTGAGGACATAGACATGATGAATCGGAGGCTTGTTGATCTCTCGAAAAGGTACTCTAAAGGCCATATTGCAATGTTCTTAGAAGGAGGATATAATTTGAATGCTGTTTCACTAGGCACTAGGATAACTCTAGAAGCGTTAGCTGGATCTGATTCAATAATTCCTGAGGAGCCTCAGACAGAGAGCGATATTTGCATTTCACAGGTATCTGCAACAGTCAAAGACCTGAAAAAACAGATTCGGTCGCTTTTACAATAGTAATTGTGTGCATATCGAGTGGAAGATCATTTTGAGTCAGGTTCAAAATCATCTAAAAGCATCTGAATTGGAGTGTCATCATCAATCAATACTTCGTCAACAGACGCATCAGAGGCAATGCCATCACCCAATTGCGCTTTGATTGCTGAAGCAACTGTATCCCCAATTGTGGGGACACGAGCAATTTCTTCAATTCGACCAGCATACAAGTCATCTATGGTCTTGAACCCATATTGATACAGCATACGCCCACGGACACGACCAATGCCTTTCAAGTTTACGAGTTCTATAATATCCTGTTTGACCCCGTGTTTCAGACGTGTCTGGAGCTCTTTAAGAGGCGCAATATAGTGATTTGCACCACACACGCGCGCAATTTCTGAGGCGGAATAGGCCAACCATTCAGCAGTCTGGATAAAGCGATGAACATCCCCCATGCCGATACCATATCTTTCAGTAATCTCACGTTCGCCCCTCTCAGAGATCCAGTCCAGTAATATTCGTGCAGTCTTGATCTCACCCAGGAAACTAACATATTCGTTGGGTTCGTCCCAAGTGTCAGGAGAATCAATTAGCAAGTCATCAATGTGCTCCTCCACAAAATAATCATAATCTTCGAGTTCTCTCCTCTGAACATATGTGACTGGTTGATCCGGAGAGTGGCAAATCAGGTGCAATAAGCCTAGTAATGAAGGGGTTTCTGAAGATTCCAAAACAGACAGCACATCACGAAATAGAATAGCCGTTTTGGGAGAGATGTACAATCGTGAAACCCTTGAACCAAATGCGGTTGGGGCATAGGCACCCAGAGAGTCAAAAGTAATGAGATCGCCTGCCTGTAGGAATTCAAGGGCATGATCAATCTGCTGGGTAATAGTACTAAGAGAGAATTGCTGCCCAAAGAACGTTGCCGATATCAATCGGTCGATGCCTTCACGAGTTAAAGTAACACCTGTAGCGATAGATGCCAAGAGATGAAATTGCAATGCACTAGGAGCGGCCAGTTTCGATTTAATTGCCTCGGGTTCTGCAAGTACATAATTATCTAAGAGCATATCTCGTTCTTCAAATGACTTGGCAACAAGTATAGCTTCGCCATGATCATCATACTTGGGGCGTCCAGCTCGTCCAGCCATCTGTTTATATTCAAGAACAGGAATGGGATAATTCCCGCGACTTGACTCGTAACGTCGATAATCACGAATGATCGTTCTTCGCGCGGGAAGATTGACACCAGCAGCAAGAGTCGGGGTGGCAACAATCACCTTCAGCAAATTTTGCTTAAAACTATCTTCAACAAGAGATCGCTCTCGATTCGTCAGACCTGCATGGTGAAATGCAACTCCCGATTTGACCAATTCTGACAGGATGCGAGACGCCTCAGGAGCAGAGGGGGTTCGAGCAATCCGTTTGGCCACAGTATCAAGTTTTTGCAGAGTTTCTGCATCAAGTGTTGCACGTACAACTCTAGTCAACGTCTTCCCCACAGCCACAGTAGAACGACGACTTGATACAAACACTAAGACTTGCCCTTGGTCCCTGAGCGTGTCTGCAACAAGGTCTTTGACAGGATTAGAATATCTACAATCAATCGTTGTGCTACTACCATCTGCAAAATGAATTACACCATCGAGTAGAACACCCTCTGCAAGGGGAACCGGTCTCCATTCGCTCTTAACAAGCTCTGCATCCAGCCATTGAGCTATCTCATCCGCATTCGATATTGTTGCACTTAGTGCAATAATCTGAACCGAGGGTAAGAGTTGACGAATCTTCGCCAAGACCATTTCCAAGGTGGGCCCACGATGTTCATCATTGACCAAGTGAACCTCATCCACGACAACAACACTTACAGAGGACAACCAAGGGGGACTATGCCGTATCAGTGAGTCTGCACGTTCGGTGGTCAGTACAATAATGTCCGAATCGGCAAACTCTGTGCTGGTGCTATCATAATCCCCAATTGATAAAGAAGCAACGACTCCAAGAGAAGAATATTTTTTGAACTCAACATATTTTTCCCGTGCCAACGAGCGAAGCGGAGCAAGATACAACGCCTTTCCTCGACCCTCAGATATAGCCTTTAACATCGAGACTTCAGATACAAGGGTCTTACCTGCACTGGTAGGGATTGCCAGTACAAGATTTTGGCCTTCCAGTACTCTCGTCTTGAAGGCAGTCACTTGCGGTGGAAACAGAGTTTCAATACCGTGACGCTGTATAATGGCAATCAACCGCTTGTCGATTGGTACTTCATTAATATGCATAATTGCCCACCAGACTATTCGAGAGAGACCTAGGTCTGAGCACGCTTGAGCTTCCCTTCACGCGGATTGAAGAGAATACCCTCAGCCAATAATTTCTCAATCGTTTCTGCAACACGTTCACGAGGAATACCAGTGGCTGTGACTCTCTGAATTAACGCTTCTTCACTCACTGTAGATGTTCCCTCAGATTCAAACTCTCTCATAGCCTTGAGAATCACATCCGAGAGATTACGCTGAGTCGCACTCATTTTTGATACTAGTCGATCGATATCGATCTTGCCAGTCACTCGATCAAGAGCAACCATTCGTAACGACTGTTCCATCAAGTGAACAGAAGCCTCTGCATCTGCACGTGTGACCTTAGGACGTAAGGCCATCCGTGCTCTTGCCTCAGCAAGACGCACCAGTGATTCAAGCTGTCGAGCAGTTATTGGTACAGGAGATGCACCATCTTCAGCCGTCTTACGCAAATCAACATAAAAATTCTCGATGACTTCTGCTGCCTCAGCTGTCAGAATTGGATTTTCACGAGAAGCATAAGCTATGTATTTTTTCAGAAAATCGGGATGAACTGTAGCCACTTCATCGTGGATGGGAGTCTTCTGTCGTTGATGCATGCCAAGAATGAATTGAGCAAGTTCTCGGTCTTTTTGCGACTCGACAGTATCCACAAGTATCCAAATGAGATCAAATCGTGACAAGATCGTAAAAGGCAACTTGATATTATCTTGCACAGAGAGAGAGGGCTCGTAACGGCCAAGAGTTGGATTTGCAGCGGCTAGTATTGATGTACGGGCATTAAGCGTTGCAACAATTCCGGCTTTTGCAATACTCACAGTATGTTGTTCCATTGCCTCATGAATGGCCGTTCGATCATTTGGGTCCATTTTATCAAATTCATCAATGCACGCAATACCTTGATCCGCAAGTACAAGAGCACCAGCCTCAAGAGTCATAGCTCCAGTATCGACATCTCTCACAACTGCGGCTGTAAGTCCCGCGGCGGTAGTTCCTTTGCCGGATGTGTAGAGACCACGTTGAGCAAGACGCGATACAAATTTGAGAATCTGACTCTTCCCTGTCCCGGGATCTCCAATGACTAGAATATTTGATCTGCCACGAAGTCTAGTTCCATCAGGTAATGTTTTTCCAACACCACCAAAGAGAAGAAGCGCTATTGATTCTTTGATAAGTTCATGCCCATGAATAGAGGGTGCAATTGAGGCGTAAATGCGTTCATGAACATAAGGGTCGTCTGCAAGTTCTCGGATCTGACGTTCTTCTTCCTCAGTGATATCAAGTTCTTCAAATTCTTTCTCACCAATTTCGATACCATTGGCTTCTACAAAGACGTTAAAGGTCGCCAGCCGTCCGCCTCTACGTGAGAAATCAGGGGCCGTTCGGAGAATCCCTGTGATCTTCACCAAATCTCCCGGACGGGATAAATCAACAATATCCCCTTCAAGAATTACGTCTACAGAACGCGGCATCTGCCCTGGTGGGAGCTCCTCGGGCGACTCTTGTATTCGAACCTTTTGCCAATCAATAAATTGAGATTTTTCCGGAAGAAGCTTGATTGGAGTCTTCTTTTGGCACGTATCACATTGAAGAGGTTCTGTATATCGACCTTCTTCTTGCGCTTGGGGAATCTCCGTCCCACAGACACGACATTGAAAAACTGCTTCTACAAGGAGGGGTTTGACTTCACTTGCACGCATCATAATACCACTGATGTGAATTAGACGCCCTATATGCCGTGATCGTATTGTGCGGAGGGGGACATGCTCGGGATAATTGACAATTCTAAATTTAATAGCAGTACGATCAACAGAGTCTACATAATCAGGGTCTTCAAGCTCTAGAATTGAGAGTAGAGCATTATTTGCAGTCTTCAAGAACCCACTAGGATCTTTTGCTGAAATCTCCATAAAGACGTTATCAAAGTTTACAAGATCTTGAAAGTCAACTGTCAACGAGAGTACTTGATCAAGTGACATTGTCTGTATCCGAGGGAGATAGACCAAATGCCCAGTTTCGTCCTTATACGAACGGAGAAAATCTTCAAGACGTTCTTGCAAGTCCTCATCAACAAACATGGTAATCCAACCTCTGATCAAATACTGAAATCAATGTGATACTAATATTGCACATGACCAAAAATAACTGGCAATCCTTTGTATTTAAGGGGCTTCCTCGCCCAGGTCGAGTTCATCCAGCACTGCGGCCTTCCAGCGGGTCAGCATTGCGGAGAGCTCATCACAGAGCCACTTTTCTTCAACAGTCATACGACGAGCCATATCTTGAGTAATACCCGCATTTGCAATCCGAAGAATCTTAGAGAGACGCGTATTCCGCAAGAAACTGGCAACTTTCCGGATTTTCTCTATCTCGTCATACGTTCGCGGATCAATTGAGGTGCGATCGCCCATTAATCTTCGAATTTTTTGGGTCAAAGCAATATACAGGTATTTTGAAGGGAGAGGACCATGAAGACCGCGTGGCTGCCCTCGTTCTTTATTGAAGAAATTCTGAATTCGGTGTACAGAGTCATAAGCATCCTCGGGAGACAGTTCAACAACCCCTTGAATAAGGAGGGTATCTAAGACCCAATTAGGCAAGTCCGCCTGAGACCCCGCCTTAAAGGGGCCATACGATTGACCTCCGGCCTCAAATTGAGGCGTACTCTGGAGGAACACGCAAGATCGAGACTCATTAAGAAATTCCATTCTAAAACGAAACAGGGGGCTTGTAACTTCATCATACTGATACATGGGCAATCAGGTAGAGATGAAGGGGCGTTGCGATAAAATCATTGTCATCTAATGCCGATACCACAGGAAAATAAGTTGAGACCATTGCAGACAGGGTCTCAATTGGCGCTTAAATACTATCGAGCACGACATTCGAATGAGGCAAAACTAATACAGTACGAGGCCACAATCAGAACTTTGGGAAGTTTACAAAACAATGTCATCCCACAAAATTCCAATTGCCAAATACATTGTAGTCAATCTCTGTATTCCAAGTAGCTTCACCAAAATTGAATCGAACATGACAAACAATTAAATCGAACTAATCTCGAAAGATGTTACTGGCTTCATACCCATATAACTAACGAACGGTGAATCATAAAATGGAAATGGATCTCTGGACAGAAAAATATAGGCCACAGACTTTGGGAGAAATTGTCGGGCAAGATAATGTGATCAATAGTCTCAAACATTTTGTTGAACGGGGTCGTGTTCCACATTGCCTGTTCAGTGGACCCCCGGGGACTAGCAAGACAACAGCAGCAATGGCCATGGCGCGGGATCTCTTCAAGGAGTCATTTGATGACAATTTCATGGAACTAAATGCAAGTGATGAGAGAGGGATAGATGTGGTCAGGAATCAGGTCAAGCAGTTTGCACGATCCATTCCTGCAGGTGGTGCACCGTTCAAAATTTTAGTACTGGATGAAGCAGATCATTTAACTGCCGACGCTCAACATGCACTCAGAAGAACTATGGAGGCTTATGCATCCTCCTGTCGAATGATTTTAATATGTAATTATTCTAGCCGAATAATCCCCCCAATTCAATCACGATGTGCTATTTTTCGCTTTTCTAGGTTAGAAGAAAAAGCAATATCAGAAAGAATAGAATATATTGCAAAACGCGAAAAGGTGGAGATTGAGCCCTCAGGAATTCAAGCGATATTGTATCTGGCGGAGGGCGATATGCGTGCAGCGATCAATCTACTGCAGGCTGCAGCTTCGTCTACGAAAAAAGTCAACGAGGAAAACGTTTTTGCAATAGCAGGAAGAGCAAACCCACGCATCATCAAAGAGATACTGGCACTTGCAACCAGTGGAAAATACAAAGAAACTCTAGATATGATGAGAGACCTTCTATATCATGAGGGAATTTCGCCTCTGGATTTAACACGTCAACTTCACAAAGAGTTAGCAACATTCGAGAATAGTCATAGAGTGGAGATTCTTGAGAGAACGGCGGAAACTGAATTTAGAATTACAGAGGGCGCTAATGGAGAGGTACAATTGACGGCACTCATGGCATATCTCAGTACAAAAGAGTGAGGGCCATACTATGAAAACAGCACCTTGGCCAGAAAAATACAGACCGATCACCGCAAGTCAAATCGTGGGTAATGAAGAAGCACGAACTCAACTGACCACTTGGATAAAATCATGGTTGCAAGGGATACCTTCACGTCGAGCAGTACTGCTTTTAGGACCACCCGGTGTCGGAAAAACTACAACAATCTATGCCTTGGCTAACGATTTGAATATGGAGCTAGTAGAGTTTAACGCAAGTGATAGACGCAATAAGGAAATTATAGAAAGAGTCGTGTGGCGATCTGCCACTCAAGAAACTCTGGATGGCCGGAAACGAATCATATTACTTGAAGAGGTTGATGGGTTGTCGGGCACTGGGGACAGAGGCGGCTCAGGGGCAATTGCCAAGATAATACGAGAGACAATTCACCCCTTGGTCATGACCGCAAATGACCCAACTAGCCCTCGTCTTAAAGATTTGGAAAAAATCAGTCGCATTATAACATTTGAACAGATTTCGTTCGACAACATTCTTACAGTCTTGAAACGCATTTTAAAGGACACAGGCGCAGAAGTCGATGAGGAACTTGTTGCAAGAATAGCAGATAGGGCAAATGGCGATCTGCGAGGGGCAATTGCTGATCTTGAAACCATTATAGAGGGAGAGATGGATAAAGAGGGGATCATAGGCGGACGAAACTCACGAGTCTCCATCGAACATACACTAAAACGAATCTTCATGACGACCGATCCCACAGTGGTTAGACAGGTCCTTAACGAGGCCGATAGCGATCAGGATGAACTTTTACTCTGGTTAGAAGAAAACCTTCATCTTCACTTAACAGACCCAACCGAACTTGCAAAGGGGTATGAAGCATTATCTTTGGCCGATCAAGTATTGGGAAGGATTATGAATAGACAAAACTGGAAGCTCCTATCCTATTTTTATGACTATATCGCAATGGCGTTAGCACCTAGTCGAATAAAAACACCATTTAGATTAGTAAAATACAAACGACCAAGCTGGCCATTGATTGTGTGGAAGGGAACACGGGCATTAGACAAAAAAGCCCCACTACTTTCGAGCCTATCAGAATTTACAGCGGTCTCAAGATATCGAATTCCAAGAATATATACACCGTACATTGAACAGATGTGCGAACGTGATCAGAGTAATTTAACCAAGATGGCAAAATGGCTTGGAATTAAACCGGACGCAATTGCTCCTCGGCCTCAGCGGAAAGCGAAGTGAGTGCGACCAGAAACCTTCTGAAAAAGTTAAGGCGTCCATTAATTATTTTTTGCATCCGCCGGACACCATATTTGTCAAGAATAAAATGAAAGGGAACAACGGACTCCATCAGAAAGAGGGCCTCCGGAGGGGCGGGGCGAATACCACTTGCAAGACGCGCCTTTGCGTGTACAATATTATTGACAGCATCTAAGTCTATTTGATGACGCCCAACGAGGAGTAGCAGGGAAGCTATATTTCGCACAAGTTTCCAGAGAAAGCTTGTGCCATGTACTTCGATTTTTAGGGACGTCTCGGTCGGAATGACTGCAACATTAAGAAGAGTTGTCGTTGTAGGGCGAAGACCATCACGCTTTGATAGAAATTTAAAGTCATGAACCCCCACTAGAAGCTGTGAGGCTTTTTGCATAAGAGAAATGTCAAAATCATCATTGTGAGGGAGATAATATCGATAATATCTCGATAGAACGTCATGTCTTGGATTAAACTCATTGTGAATCTTACAAAATGCCCAGAGACCCATATCAGGTGGAAGATGTTTGTTTATGCCCATTACACTAAATGGCATATCGGTATTGATCATCACAACCTGCCCAATGCTATGAACTCCACGATCAGTCCTGCCAGAAAGTCGAACCGTCTTAGTGTCATGGGGTTCGCCACTCCAACGAGAGATTGCCGAGATTAATTCGCCCTGGACGGTACGAAGGCCCGGTTGTACCTGTGAGCCATGGAATCCATCCCCAAAATAAAAGAGACGCGCTAAGAATGCAGTCAACTCTGAATCACCAATCGAAAGATTAGGACTCCCATAAATCCAACAAAGCCCTGAAAGAACGTGCACGCAAGTCTTCAATTTTATAGCGATATATCTTAATCCGCCCGAAGATCTTCTCTTCTACTAAACCTGATTGAACAAGAACGGAAAGATGTGATTTTGTAGTACTGTGATTTAGACCAACACGCCGACAAATCTCGGAGATGTTCAATTCTTCTGAAAAAGCTAATTCCTTGAGAATCTTAATTCGCCCACGAGAAGAGAGCATATCTTCAATAGAAATTCGAGCAGCTGGCGACGATTCCATTACACCACCCCTGATTTAGATTCTATTAATTGCTGAAGAAAACGCTCAAGCATTTCAGCAGGAACATCGGATAAGCCAACTAGAGTGGTCTGACCCCTAAGACCAACTCCAGAGCGTTTGGCATCAATTAAACCATGAGCGGCTAAATCTTGTACCCACTCCCATACTTGAGTATGGGAACGAGGCTCCTCACCATATTCCTCACAAATTGAATGGTACATATCTTCAATAGTGCCGGTCATAACATAAGCATCACGACTCTCTTTGAGAAGACGAGCTGCGGCTAGAAGCAGCAGACGATTATGTAATGGAAGTGTAGCAAAGACTTCCTTTCTTAATTCGGGGTGCGTATCAGCTTTGGCTTGGCGAACATAATCAGGAATCACAACTGAGGCGCCCTCCCTATCAGCTTGCTTCCCCGCACGCCATAGAAGCTCAATTGCATAACGTGCATCTCCCCGTTCTGCTGCAATATCACAGATAAGCTGAATAGTTTCATTCATAACTGCGGATTCTACAAATGCTTGATCAACACGCTCTTTGAGAATATCATAGAGTTGACTAGAACTATATTTGCTGAAGTGCAGTATGTTTTGTTGGAGCGTACTTAGAGTGCTCCGATCGAGCATAGTTGCAAGAGGGATATCACGACCGACTCCAATTACTGCAAGACGCTGTGGAGCATTTAAGCGGTCATCCATTAATCTTGTAAGATCATATAATATGTCAGGCCCTGCATGACGAATAAAATAATCAAGTTCGTCAAGTATTAGCAGCAAATATCTGTCTTCGGCATCCAAGACTTCTACTAAAATCTGAAGTATTTCATGTGGTGAATGTCCGCGCCTAGGAAAGCTTGGTTTGAATTCACGTAGCATTCGAAGATAGACAAGATAGATGCTTTTATTCACACGACAATTAATATGAAGACTGTGTAAGCGAATTCCGCGACGTTGCGCAACCTTAACGAGCTGATCAGCAAAACGCTTAGTCACGGCCGTCTTCCCTGTACCCACAGGACCTTCAATGATAAGACGTGGACTTGTTGACCCAGGAGATTTAATCAGCGTCTTAAAACTTCGTGCAAGAACACGCTGCTCGTCTTCACGATGCGGTAAGCTTTCAGGCACATAATCAATAGATAGTACCTGCTCTCTCTTGAAGACACTATCACGACTTAGCTCGTCTTCTACAAAGTCAATGAACTTGTCTGTCATTCCGAGAACCAATTCAAGAGAGCATTATGTGCTTAAAAGTATTATCGGTTTGTTCGTTTAACAGAACGAGAGAGGCAGAGGTGGCCGAAAGTATTGGTGGCGAGCTCAAAACTCAAGATCCAAATCACGGCCTAAGGGCTCATCGGGGTCATTGCTGTCATCACTCGCCAAGAAAATAAGTACAATTTTCCGCTAAAATAGATAACTCTTTGAAGAGGAGAGATGGTGCGGCCGCCGGGATTTGAAGTCCCGCGAACTCGTGTTCGTCTCGGGTTGGAAGCTTGGGAGGCTTCCGTCCTAACCATGCTAGACCACGGCCGCTCAGCATTGATGCAGAGAGAGTATGATAAAAGAATATCGGCACTTGGCAATATCCTAAGCCTTATCTTGAATATGGTAAGCTTCAGAATGAGTCCCATGATGCATTCAAATAAATCAATTAAAAAATTCTGGCAAGGAAACCAAGCATGTGCTGAAGGAGCCATTGCGGCAGGTTGCAGATTCTTTGCAGGATATCCGATAACTCCAGCTTCAGAGATTGCGGAGATCATGTCCCAGCGCCTACCCGGTCTAGGAGGCACCTATTTACAGATGGAGGATGAAATAGGAGCCATTGCGGCAATTATCGGTGCATCATGGGGGGGTCGCCTCTCAATGACAGCCACATCAGGACCAGGATTCAGTTTAATGCAAGAGAATATAGGGTATGCAATTATGACTGAAACACCCTGTGTAATCGTGGATGTGCAACGAACAGGTCCCAGTACAGGCCAGGCCACAAAAGGGGCGCAAGGCGACTTCATGCAAACAAGATGGGGGACTCATGGAGACCATCAAAGTATTGTACTTGCTCCAAATTCGGCGCAGGAAATGTATGATCTAACAATTTTGGCATTTAGAATCTCAGAGCGGTTAAGGCACCCGGTCATTATTCTCTCAGATGAAATTGTCGCCCATTCACGGGAGAGCGTTATAATAAACCCTGAAGCAACCCAACTAGTAAAAAGAAGGTTTGCAGCACCAGGAGACCCCGCATACGATGGATGGGATAATGGACACGCAATAATGCCACGTTTTGGAGACGGCCATGATTTATTGATTACTGGATCCACTCACAATGAACAAGGGTACCGTAAAACTTCAGACCCACAGGTTCATGACAGGCTTGTTCGGCGTCTGGAAGAAAAGATAACTGCGGCCAAAGAGATGTTGACAGATGTGATCATTACAGGTCCTGAAACAGCAGAGTGGGGTATTGTGTCCTTTGGAAGCACTTCTAGAACAGTAGAAGAAGTGATGGCAAAACACCCAAATCGGTTTCGTTCATTACGGTTAAGGACGATCTGGCCGTTCCCAGATGAAGCGGTACGCGAATTTTCCAAAACAGTGGATCGATTACTTGTGCCCGAGCTCAATTTGGGACAACTCTCAAGAGAAACTGAACGAGCAGCATCTAAATCAACAGAGGTCGTTTCATTGAATAAAGTGGGCGGCGGCCGGATGATTGAACCTGATGAGCTTGTCGGCGCATTATCTTGAGTGTGCGGATTGGTATCATTCCCCGAAATAATTGTGATGACATCCAAATTGAGTGTAGTTCTAACCCATACAAAGATAGTGAATGTATAATTAGAAGAAACATACCACACCCCATCAATTTCAAGATGTGCTACATGAAAACCAGGACTGACATCTAAATCAAATGGGATTTGCAACGTATCAGAAATATTAACCGAAACTAATGAGGTATAGTCGGTCATATCATCAATCCAGAAGCTTACATTGATTTTATCGACAGGGCCACCATAAGATTCCCTGACCTCTAGATCTAACTCAACACCTTCTGCATAAAAAGCGGACAGACTGGAGAATTCTGCTTCCAACGAGTCATAAACAGCAATCTCGAAGCTAAAGTGATCATAGGGAATTAATGACTCGTTAAGAGAGATAATATGGATTATATGAGTTCCAAGTGTAGCTGAACTGCTATACAATAATGAGAAGTAAAAAGGGGCACCAATGACAATACTCTGGGATTGATTAATCTGCCCTGTGTAATCAGCGATACGTAGAAGTGTGGAGTCACCATCAATCCAAGGGGATCCAATGGTCATATTTACATCAATTGAAGAATTACGTAGACATGACAGTGGATAAGAAAGGGAATTCAGATATAATGGAATCAATATACTGAAATTAAAGGGCTTCATCAAACTATCCTGATATTGATAGATACCTCCTTTTACAGTGAATCGAAGTGCGATTTGGGAGCCTGAAGGCATGTCGGATAAAGTCCATTCGAGCAGTGCAGCCCCCTCATTATTGGTCATATTGTTAACGAGATTTGTTCCATTAAAATATCCCAAGTCAATCCGCACTCCTGAGAGAGGATTTCCTTTAGGATCATACAATGAACAGGAGATTCCCGTGGGGACTCCCACGACTAGTTTTGAAGTATTCACCATTAAAACTGGTTTGAAATAGATAACAAGATTTGATATCGTGGAGGTGTCTTCGTAATAGACTGATGAATTAATGTCAACTGTGAGCCTACTTATGCCCCACTTGTCATATGGAAGGAAAATATAACCTGTAAACCATCCAGTTTGATTTGTGTCACCTTGGATCCAAGACGTGTAGTTATCAATCTCTAAACTAATTGAGAGATGCAAAAGTGCCACATCAGTACCTGTCAAATTGTCCAATACATGTACAGAGAGAGAACAATTTGTTCCGGACAATGGCAGTGTATCATTGATCAGTACGGCTGAAACAGGACGGGGAATCACTGTTACATTAGCCAAAAAAAATGCAGTATAGTATGAACTATGAACCGCAGTAAAATTAATTGTATACGCTCCGGGAGGGATTGGGAAAGAGATATTCCCCTTGTAACGCCCATTCCCCAAGGATGCCAGCTCTCCATTTGAGAAAGACGAATTCCAGAACATTTTGCCTCCAAGAATGGGGGTACCTGTTTTTGTCTGGTGCACAAACTCAAAGAACGCACTTTCAACAAGATGACCATCTGTGGACTGACAATGAATTAGGTCGGGATTTTGAATCGCCTGCAAAAACGACGGGGCTGGATCAACAATCAAGTCAAATGATTGTGAGAAGGGGAGAAAGTCCTCATTTCCGATTCCATATATTGTGATGTTATAGGTCGCTGGAACAAGATTATTGTCGGACCAATTGACGTTCAGGACACCCGCGAGATCAGTAGTAACATTTGACTCGTATAAGGAAATCGTCTCATTTGCAATACGAACAGAAACAGACTCGTTTGCGAGTACAATTGATGATGAATAAATACTGGTAATTTTGAACGCGAGAGAAATGTTTTGACCAACTTCAGAACGAAGCTCCGTTAACGGTGTGACTTCCAAATGCCCTCTCTTAATATCTACTACAACTGTTAAAGTGCCAGCATCAGAGTATCGTTCATCATAGAAGTCATAATTGAATTGTGTTGTAGCATGTGTACCATTAGTTCCAGGTGCAACGTCTTCGGGGATGATCACATACGATGAATAGAGCGTTCGTGGGTCTGGAGACGAATCAATGTAGTACGCATCTGAATATACAGGCCCTTGAGCGGTTGTCACGTAAAATCCAACATGACAATAACCAGGATCTTCAAAATCTGCAGTGAGATGTGCTGCCATGTGTATAGTTTCTCCGACCTCGTAGACCAATTTATCGGTTTCAAAAGAGGTCATTTCAAAGGTAGTGGCGTCAACTGGATGTATTACTACGATAAATAATAGTGCGGCGACTATAATGAGAGTAGGACCAATTAAACGCACAAATATCACCATCAATCCATATTTTTACGAGGCTCGGATGATATCGAGATCAGGGCGCCATTACGTCAGCTTAGGCAAGTAGATCTTCGACCATATTTTATCCTCATCCTTTCGATTGTGCGGAGCTATTTAATGTCCTATAGAGGCCATTTCGATAGTTGCGGGATACTCTAGTCAACATCACAATTATCACATACAAAGAAGAACCGCCAATTTGGAAAATTAGAGGCAATAACGACAGGTTTAATTCCAATTAGAGATTGGACCGCCATAACCTCGTTGGAGAGTATAGAAGATTGGTTATCAGAATTAAAGATGCAGTAATCGAGAGCATTTCGCCTACTGAAACAAAAAGACTCAAGCTCGTAAAGATATCATCAAAGACGGAGGGCGCCGAGCTATCTATAGAGTTACCTGATGCACTATGTGACATGATAAGTTCAAAAGATCGTATCAGTGTCATCATAGACGACAAACCCATCACAAAAGGTGATACTGCGCGCTTCTATGCACAAGGACGTGTATTCAAAACTAATGCTGAAAAGAAGTTTCAAGTAGTGGGTACCATTGGGGGTCTCCGCATGGTCCTCACATTAGCAAAACCCACACCTTCACAAAAACAGACTCTTGATGGACAGTCATATTATGTGGCGCTGTTGTGATCTCGTAAAACCACTAAAATGAGTAACACCAATAGTTTCAGTCAGCTCTCATTCTCTCTCAGCTAGCGTAACGTATTCGTTATAACAAACAAGGACAAGCTGAAAGGCTGTTAGATGATTACGCCCAACAAATAGTTGGGTGTGGTCATTGGTTGATCTGGTACAAGAAAATGTGGAAACGAAACCAGTCTGCCCAGAATGTCATGGGCAACTGACTACCAGTCAGGGATATATTGTATGTACATCCTGCGGTATTGTTGTGTCAAGAGAATATGTATCTTCAACATATCGAATGGGCGAAGAAACAACGGCGGATGGGCCAGATGTAGGAATGTATGTGTCATTAGGCAGTCGCTTACATATTGTCGATGGAATGGGAAGCTATATCGGATTCCATAAGGATCGATTTCTCCGCGACATACATGGCCGATTACTCCCAGGCGAGTCTCAGAAAAAATATCGACGCCTCAAGACAATGTATTCTGCAAGAACTCGAATTGGTAAAGACGAAACAGTCTATAGAGCGTTAAGAGTTCTAAACAGAGTTTCAAAATTACTTATGCTCACATCCCAAGTGCGGGATAGAACAGCTTATCTTTATAAAAAAATGGCGAGTAATCCCAGAACACAATCCTCGAACAATATTCTCCTAGTGGCTGTATGCCTGCTAATTGCAGTGCGTGAGTTTAAAGAGGGAGCCCCTATCACACTAGAAGAAATCGCCAATGTCTTTGCAAAGCTTGGGCACCGCATCAATATGCGTTCAATTGTTAGAGAGTCACTTCGACTGAAATCAATTATTGGTCACGCTCCATCAATACGGAGACCTGAAGACTATATCCCGAGAGTTGTTTCTGTATTAATGAACAATACGGAAATTGTAAAAAAGATAGTAAGTAGGGGATGGAGTGTCAATGAATATGAACAACGGCTACGCGAAGCAATTAAAAAAATAATCGATCTGGTACCAGCTTCGAAACGAGGCGGGAGGAATCCGTTCATCTTTGCTGTGTCAGCATCATATGCTGCGGATCGACTAATATCAGTTGCAGCAGGACGACGAACTGTATTGACCCAGAAGCTTGCATCTAAAGCAACCGAAGTTGCTGAATATAGTATTAGGGATCACTATGGCATGATTAAAAAATATATTTGACCTTTATTAGCGGCCAATGCAACAAGTACAAACACAATTTCACGTGGAGATTATTACCAGTAGTATGTAATGTAATATCAAGTGTCATGACTTAGACCAAATGATCAGACCGCGAGAGTGTACATATCAAAATATCTGAAGCAGGCGAAACTGTATGGAGCGTGTGTTCATACATGACCACTATAACTGAGGCAACTGCCTCATTTAAAAAACAATCATCCAGCATAATCCTTTGCCACAAACACCGATGTAGTCATTGTGAATTTTTAAGAAGTGATGACAGTTGTGAGCAGATCGCTAAAATAAATAAAGAGAGAGAACAGGCGATTCTTGTCGAACAGTCACGAGGGCTTGTCCACATTCAACAAAACGGATTCACTAATAGGCCGCCTTGGAAAGTAGATAGTACACAAAAACATGAATCTAGTTCTGACCACATACAGATAGGAAATGAACAGTGGGAAACCATCTATCTTGGGGATGGTTATGGTCAGATGCTAAATCATCTGATTCTGGTATATCCAGTTGGACCGTACATTTCCCTCTTTGCAAAAGGAAACACGGGTAATGTCATTTATCGATCAGCCCCACGGATTAGAACACCTTTAGAGTTAGAAATTATTGACAAACTTCATACGAGCACATTACAGACCAGTCAGAAGATCATTCGCCTTGATTATCTTCTTTCCCAATGGCGTCAGTCAATCCTAACACGCATCAATAACGAACTACCAGAGATAAAAAAGGAGACCAAAGCCCGAATAGCAAGTATTGTTGCATATTCCCACAGTGTGCTTGGCCCCATATTTCCACTGATGTTAGACGAACTTATTGAAGATATATACTTGGACAGACCAGGAAGCAGGATATATTTTGATCATCGATTTCTAGGGAGGTGCACATCGTCCATTGTAATTCGTCAGGAGGATGCCAATAGGATAGTCACATTGCTTCGAGCAGAGAGCAATTTTCATCTCGACAGAAGAAACCCTTCAATAAAGACGGAACTTTTTCTCGAAAATAGTCGTCTTAGATTTTCAGTCACAATACCACCTTTAAGTTATGATGGATTTCATTTGGAAATACGGAGGGCGCGTACTTCGCCGTTCACTATATTTGAACTTGTCAACAATGGAACATTATCGACTAAAGCCGCATCATTACTACTTCTGGCATTGATTGCCCGAATGAATATTACCATTGCCGGGGAACCGGGATCGGGCAAGACGACCCTGCTAAATGCTCTAGACTACTGTACACCCCGAAGTTGGAGAAAAATCTATGTTGAAGATGCCATTGAGAGCAGGATTCAAAACGAACATCATCAGATAAGGTATCGAGTGAGCCCAGTCGATGAGATGGCGGCACGCTTTTCAAAAATTGATGAGATAACAAAAAGCCTTCATAGATCCCCAGATTACTTGATTCTCGGGGAGATTCAAACTGCGGAACATAGCAAGGCACTCTTTCAAGCATTAATGTCGGGGCTACGTTCTATACAAACATGTCATAGTTCTTCAGCCTCGGCCCTTGTTTCAAGATGGCGATTCGCTCATAGTATTAAAGAACATGCCATCGCCCTTATGGATTTGATAGTCATTCTTGAACGGCCACAACCAGGAAGATCAAAACGCATTGTTAAGGAGATAGTAGAAATCCGGAGAGATGTTGAACAGGGCATACTAAAATTCAAGGGTCTCAATACTCTATATACTCATGATGCAGACGCAATTCGATCTTTGGCCGATGATGGCGCCATTTCAAGAAGGTCTCGGGAATATGGAGTAAATGACCCACGGGAATGCATTCGCGAACTATCGACTATTCTTGCACGGGACTTGACGCCCAGTATGGAAACACATTGGAAAATTGGGGAACTTCTTTGGGAAAACGGAAACCCATTTTCATTCACATAGGCAAATTACATGATAACGTTGTGGAGTATATTATTATAGTAATATTAGAATTTGTACTGAAAAGTAAAAGGAGTTTAAATTCATGGGGCCTTAACAAAGACACGATACAGATGGTATGTATTAATCTGCTGTGACTTGGAAGTCTTTGAACCAAACAAAGGTGAATTGTTGCAGATTAAGACAATATATACCACTGTACAAGTCATAGGAAATAACAGGTGAATATGATTGAATCCCAAAAAAGTGATCAATGATGAAACAGGCGGCCCACTTGTGGAGGAGAGCCTTTTACTTGGTCTAGCGGTAGTAACAGTATCTATTGTGATTGCAGTGATACTTCAGGCTACAGGATGGGCTCAGGATGTGGTAACTAGTTTGTTACAGATTCTCCAGAACAGTTGGGATGGCTTGACGAACATCGTTTCACCTTAGTGAAATCTGCTGCTTATCACATACACGGGACAAATTTGTTTAGTCCGCAAGCCTTATTTTAGGAACAATCTGAGAGAAGTCTGCTCCGGACTGCTGCATTACGGCTCCGGTAGACTTCATGGAACTACCATGAACGACCGACTGTAGTCCGGCCCAGCATAGGGGACTCTCGATCCCCTGACCCGGGTTCGAATCCCGGCCGGAGCACCATTTGTCAACCACCTAAATCATGGTTCTTCTTTTTCGGATTACAGAAACCACAACAATAGTAATGGATAAAGTAATACTTGAAATAAATGGCCCCAACCCTACACCTTGCGAGGCCAACACTTCTGTGGATTCGATACAGATATCATAGAAACCAGAAGCTGCTGCAATAGATGGGTCACCCAATATTTCGTAGAATAAACGATAGGTCCCGGATTGAAGAGGAATAGGAAGATGTAGAACAACAATTCCATCATCTTGACTTGTAGCTTCCCCATCAACAGACATCCAAGAATAATGTAAGTCAACATTGGGAAGGTTTGAGCCGTTTAAGGCGAGTATCTGTAATTGGACTTTGACTTCTTTTAATACTGGTTGAACTACGAACTCGACAAGTTCTATGGCTGTGGGGATTTTCACTCGAACCTTGTAAGTAAACAAAAAAGATGAGGGTAATTCGAAGGAGCTAGGTAAAGTAGAAATGTTTAGACAATATGTCAACTCATACAGCGGCGCATCAAATATCACCCTAACATATCCATATGGATCCGTTGAAACTTGCCGAACGTCTGACGTTGTAAGATTATAAACAAGTACTCGATTACCCCAAGGACCAGTTTCGTTTTCCACCTTAAAATAACAAGATATTTGTTGCCCGGGACGAGCATATCCTTGGATTGTGCTATTAACAAATATAATTTCTGGATGGGAATAATAGATAGTTTGGAACTCAAATGTAGAGTTGCATAAGAATTCATTATTTTTTATCGATAACGAGAGAACATGGTGGCCCGGAATTCCCCGTACAGGTATTCGAACAACATTATCACCAGATGAATCCAATCCAGTCAAAATTGAGAGATTGGAATTGGCCTCAGATAAACTCAGGGACCCTGAAGTAATAGGTCGCCCAAGTAAATCACATGTATGTATGTAAAGTGTCCCCCATGACCCTAGAACTAATGGATGGGGCACAGTGACATTGATCAATAGAGGAGTGGTGACGCTGAAGTCGAAGTCGAAAGAGGAAGCGGAGTAACGATCGCTACCCAGATACATAAAGCGAAGTGTATGCGAACCAACCGAAATATTCGAGGATAAATAAAGTTCAATGGTAAAATAACCAGTGTCATCAATAGAACACGTTTGAAGTTCAAAGCTATCAAGCAATACATGAATTGATCCACCATGAACAAGTTCTGAAGCAGTAGTAAGAGAAAGGTTCAATGAGAGGGTTTGATTGATCTCTATTGATTTGCTGTTGAAAGAGATCAAATCAAGGGAGGTGGAAATCTTCTGGAAGACAATCTGAAAATCAGATGATGCCGGGAGAATATAGGAAGAGGAGATACCAGAAAATGACACAGTCAACGTATTTTCGCCAAACTGTAGCCAAGAGGAATTACAATGAATTACAAAAACTGCTGTACCATTTTCATCAGTAGTGGCCATCTTGATTGCATTTGAGTTTGTGGTCAAAGAGATGCTCACATTGGACAGGGGATTCCCGAGGTCATCATGTAACTGAGCAGATATGTGCAACAAATCACCGGGGGCAAGGTATGAGGCACCAATAGATACATCAAGATCACTGGAGGCCATAATATCCAACCAGATCCATTGAGCGCTTGGGGCCAAGGCGAGAGACGTATTCCCCCGAAAGGTTGTATTAACTAGAGTGGGTCCCAAATAATAGTCCTGTGGGATATTCCAACGAAAAATCGCCACTCCATCAGAGTCTGTCTTATTTGACCCAAGAAGTACATTATTGGTCTCGTCAAAAAACCAAATCACTTGATCATTTAGCGGGGTACCAGAAGGAATCGTTCCTCCAAGAGATGCAACAAGAGTGATGGACCTTCCGCGTGAAACTACTACCGAGTCAGCAGCAACGACATCTAATGATGAACCAAACAGATAAATTGTCACTGCAAAGACAATGAGAATGAAAGGCCACTTCTTCATTTTAGAACAATCTCTCCACTTCGTTCTTCGAATGTGAGTTCATAATCAAATCCAGTTTCTAAAACCAGACCTTCAGCAAATTCTGTAGATTCAGTCCTTCATACAAATTTTCAGTATTTAAACTCGGATTAACTTCAAGGTGAATGTAAACAGAGTTCAATTAATTCGAGGCATTATTAAAATAACAGAGATGTCAACAGAAGAGCAACGATGAAAAGTGAGGGAGATTGCGGACAGCAACGCCAAACTTGGATATTGTCGATAGGAGCTCTGTGTGAAAAGTCAGTATTATAGTGATTATGAAACGTATGAACAATATTTTGTGTCCGAATCCAAGACTCTTCAGAACCTATGCTGACATAAACGATCTATCAGAATGGACTTTTCACACAGCTCCGTCGATAGGAGATTAAATACTTCAGACCGTATCTCACGTATGACCTTCACTATGACGGTGATGTAGTTACTGCCCACTGCCGTTGGTGGGCGGGCAATGGACATACCAGTCCAATAATGTCCAACGAACAATCAACGGTATTATTAGATGAATCCTACAAGATAGTGGTGCAGTTGGTGCGCGTATTTGCTTGGATTGGTAGTCTTCTGGTTTCAGTGATCTATTTAATTGGAGCCTATGCGCTTCCGTTACTTGGACTTGCTCAGACGCTGACAACAGGCTTCAAGATCTACGTGGAGATTCTTCTTTGTGTAATGGCCATTACAACCAGCCTTGCAATGGCAATAGATGAATTACATATGACTGGGGTGGAGATCGGATACGGCATCCATTATATTTATGTTAAAATTGAAAAACAGATTATAGGCACGCGATGCCTAGAATTATCCTCTCTAAAAGAAAGCATACCAGAAGAAATGGGGAAGCCACTCGAGTATGATACATCATTAATTATGGCAGTCCGTTCGGGAATGAACCAAAATGTAAACATTGCATACGAGGTGGGAGTAGTTGACAAACGACCCTTCGTTAGACTCTTTATATCTTGTAGTGGCGAAAATATTGAGGACATAGACAAAATACTTCATAGAGAGGCGGCCCGGACAGAAGCAATTATTCTTGCAACTCTTGAACATGTAGAGATCAAACAGTTGAAAGGACCTGAATTGATTAATGCCTTCTTTTCGTTCTCGGAAATACCAAATGTCCAATATGTAAAGGAACAACTAATTGAGAAACTGAACAATGGTTCGCTCAAAAGAGATGTCACGTTTAGACTTGATCAGGATGAGGAAAGTAAAAAATTCAAAGCTGATATATTTTGGCGATTAGAAGGAGCGCCCCGAAACACTCCCACGACAAACTCGACACAAATAGGGAAATTTCTTTCTGCGCTTCTTCAACAAGAACTCTCTGCTAGTTTAACCTGCGTGTTTACACCCGCGAATCCAAGCAGGAAGAGGAGAAGTCTTGAGGGACGATGGCAACAAATTCGCAGTAGAGAAAAAATCAAACGGGATACTCTTGCAGATCACTCAGAGAAGGAAAAATTGCTTGAAGAATATAGAACGATTCAAGATCGGAGTGGGTGGTTTAATGTTTCAACGTATATTCGTCTTAACAAAATGGATTATGACGACCCTTCGGTGATAGAAGATTGTTTGAAAGGTATTGTACATTCGATTTGGGGGGATACTGGAGAGTTCGCACTTCGACCAATCAAAAATAATGTGCCAAGTGAATTAAGAACTCTCTTAAGACGCCATATATCCCCTAAGAAGATGCACGTTTCAAAGCTTGTCGCTTATGTGAACATGCCAAGGCAAAATCTTCCGGAACTCTCTGCAACATTTACATCTGAGTTTAAGGTTCCTGCAAGAGCCCTTGTGGAAAATGAGATTTTCATTGGGTGGAGCCTCTACAAGGGGAGAAAATTAAATCCGGTGGGACTGAAACAAGAATGGATTAGGGAACACATTGCAATATTAGGAGCAACTGGTTCAGGGAAAACAACATTAGTCAAACAGATCATGACCGAGATCAGTACTAAGACAAAAATCCCATGGTGGATTTTTGATGTCAAGGGCTCTGAATATCTGGATCTGCTAGAGATAGAGAACAATGACATAGTTGTGATTCGGCCCGGCGAAAATCCAAATTTCGTAATAGATTTTCTTGACACCGGGAAGAAACATACTGATCGTAATATTGACACCACATTCGCCATTCTAAACGAATTACTAAAAGAGAGAGGCACGTCTTCAGAACTCTCTCCCGCAATGGAAAGACTGCTACTGAAAGCCTTGAGAAAGATGGTAGAAATTCCAGGCGACGGCTCAGTCAAACGTCTTGAGAAAATCATCGAAGGAATAAAGACCGATAGGCAGACAAGCCAAATGACTAAAGACGCCTTACTTAATAGAATCGAGATTCTTACGAGAAATCCATTAGGTTCGATACTGAGTGGTGGCCCCAAAGCCATCAGAATAAATCAATTCATGGATAAGCGAGTCATATTCGATTTGCGATACGTTGCAAGAACAGGAGGAATGGATGCAGCTAGAATTCTGTACAATCTTATTGCCAAAAGAATTTTCGACGCGGCAATGCAGAGAGGAATTACGCCAGGTCTTCAACATGTGGTCGTATTAGAAGAAGCGAACAATCTGGTACCAGAAAGTTATACACGAGAGAATGCAGCAGACATCACAACTGGCGAATCGATGGTCATGCTGCAAAGAGCTACAGGGCAAGGGGTCATTGTTGTATCGACAAGACCCAACATTTCGTCAAACATTTTAGCAAATACAGGAACAAAGATTGTATTTCGTTTACCGTATGATAGTGAAGTTGGTGCAAGATTCCTATCCTTAAATGAAGCTCAGGAAAAATATCTGAGATCTCTCAGAACAGGTGTTGCGTTGATCACGACACCAGTAACAGAAACTTTTGAAATTACCACTGTGAAAAGACCTGAGTCAAAAACAGCAACCATCCTACTTGAGTCCACCCCTGTTTCTACAGACCACATACAATTTGATGAGCCCAAAAAGCCACCTAGCCACCCGACAACAACAACAGCGGATGAAGAAAGCCATAGCTCATCGAGTTCTCCAAGTGAAGAGGCAAAAGAAGAGATCTATTTGGATCGAACAGCGGACACAGTTAGACGCATCATCGCTCTGATATCGTCAAAAGGATACCTCACTGAAGAACAGATGCATAATGCATTGTTGGTCATCGATCCTGAAATCTCGACTAAAGAAGAAAAAGACACAATTAGAGAACTAATTGCATTAGGAACCTTAGAAAGAGAAACGATTGGAATTGTGGAGGGTGGATTTGTTTATACTCTTCCGGGAACTGGTCATGAAACTGTGACTGAATTAGTTAAAGACTACGTAAAAGAAAAATTAATTGCGGCGAACTTTGATGCCGAAAAAATTCATGTTGAAAATAATGAGATAATAATCGATGACACTGTGATATTGGTCTCTATCGAGAGTGTCAGAGCCTCAACACTTGATGAAAGAATTGACACTTTTCGTAAATATATGAGAAAGTTCGGAAATGAATTCAGACATATGGTAGTCATACTAAGAGGGAGTGTTGCAGCAGCAAAAATAAGAGAACTTATCGCTGATGAAACAAACTTTCAGGATGTAACAGTCATTCCAGCTTTCCCCAACTCTATCGAGAAGATGATTTTAGAGTTAAAGAAATTTGAAACCCACAAAAAAGAAACAGAAGAGATTCCTACACCAAGAAGGACCTCCCATATTCAGGATGCAAGTGACGGCACCACGTATTCGTCGTCAATACGTGTCTGGATTGGACTTATTGAGGGCTATATCGAGATAAATGACGGAAATATTCTATGGGAGGACCTAATTCAGTTCATGGAGACCACTGTCTCGCAATCACACAAACGCCATTCTGTACCAATGCAGAAAGAGGACGGGCAAAGAGCACTTTCAGAAATGCTAATTGATGAAAAAATATTCGCCTTTAGAGTGACACCAAATATGAGGTTTGTTTCGTTAAATGAAGGGTTGTGGATAGTCTCTCCCGAAAAATTACATTTGCTAAAATCCAGGGCACTTGATGCTCTGGAGAGTGAGCTTGTAAAACGTCACGGCAGTGCCAATCGGAGCCATTCACCACTTGATATTTGTGCTGGGGGTGTGTCCTATCTCGTATTTCCGACAAAGAAGATATTGGATAAAGTGACAAGTCAAAAGAATGAATACGTTTGTCAAGTATGCCATTCGAAGAAATTGATCTGCATTTTGCCGGCAATCGAATATATAGATGAATTTGAAGAGAAACCAGAATTCATGCAGATAACATCCTTAGACAATGGTGTGATAAGTGTAATCAGATAATTTGGAGGTCGTTAATTTAGCCACGAGGGAAGAAATCGTGTACAGATCGTTTGTGTTCCATGCAATAGTTGCTCAAGACGACCCGGCACTAAAAGGTTGAAGATGATAATCTCGACCCCGCGATTCATTAGTGATGCGAGTTCGGAGATCTTTTTGGTCATGCCACCTGTGACATCTACAGCCGTTGAAGGTCCGGATTGTAGTATAACTTGGTCGACATTAGATGAATCAATTTGAGAAATGAGTTGCGCAGTAGGTACGGACTTTGGATCCGAGTCGAAAATCCCATCGACATCAGTCCCGACCAATACTTTAGTAACACCGAGTTCTTTAGATAACCAAGATACTAGGGTGTCACCACTTAAGATCAGTGCACCTTGTTCTATATCGAAACAGACATCACCATGTGTAATTACGACAAAACCTGATTTTAGACTACGAGTTATACTCTCAGTATAGTATTGATCAATCAATCCGTTACGAAGTACGGTCGTACAAAACGGAGGAATAACAACAGTAGGAATACCAGCTCTTGCAAGGGCAGTTTCCATTTCCTGTGAGAGTAGAGTCATATTATGACGAATGAGGGGGATTCCGGCAATTCTACGATTCATCCCCGAGGAAGGGTTTCCAAATCCAAATTCGTGCGCGGCCTGATGACCATGTGCACCACCACCTAAAATCAGAACAAGCGGATTATGATAGGTCTTAAGTTCGTGTGCAATCCTATCGATAACTTCATGATTTACCATAGGAGGGCTTCGGGATTTGTATGTGATCACAGAACCGCCCAATTTTACAATTAGTGGAGTGAGTTTTTTGGACATACTACACAAGTTAGATAAACACGCTTATGATGGTTCTGCTAAATGGTGATGTCACAAGGTTTTTATCGTGATACATCGGTGAAGCGAAAAGACCCTCTATGGAAGTGTGAAATCCGCATGACACAAAAGGCAAGGATACGACTCTCTAGCACTAATACAGAACACCTAGACAGTGTTTGTAATCAGATTCGAAGGATAACACGAAAGACTGGTGTTCGAATGGCAGGACCCATTCCACTTCCAACTAGGCGGATGGTCATTCCAACTCGAAAAACACCCTGTGGCCAAGGAACTGAGTCGTGGGATAAGTGGGAGATGCGGATTCATAAAAGACTCATTGATATTGATGCGGATGAACGTGCAATGCGACAAATTATGAGGGTTCGCATTCCTGACTCGGTCTATATCGAAATAGAACTGACTAGTTAGGCCCCCTTTATGCGGCGTTGGCCAGCACACAGAAACAACGTGCATTCAAAAGGAGCCATTCAAATTATTGGCCAATTGCAAGCCGCATGTACAAATATATATTATTGTCGAACACAAATTCCTTTTACGACTTAGACCAATATATCATGGTAACAGTTAGAGGACAATAAGATGTGTGGAATAATAGGCGTTATACAAAAACGAGGCGAAGTGGCTCCTTTTTTGCACCAAGCACTAAAGAGACTCGAATACCGTGGCTACGACTCCGTGGGAATTACTACTATCTCGGATAATAGACTTCACACAAAAAAAGACAAGGGGAAAATCGACGAGGTGCATCGAAAGCTTGATCTGGATGATCTTCCCGGGTCGATAGGCATTGGCCACACTCGATGGGCAACTCATGGGATTCCCTCCATGTACAATTCACATCCACACTTCGATTGTTCAAATACGATTGCGGTCATTCATAATGGAGTTATTGATAATTTTATTGAACTAAGAGAGGAGCTCTCTAAAAGGGGGCACAAGTTTGAATCAGAAACAGATACCGAAGTGATACCCCATCTAATAGAGGAGTTTATGGAGCAAGGCACCAGTTTCGTGGATGCAGTACGTGCAGTGACTAAACGGATCAAAGGAACCTATGCGATTGTAGCAATGACAACACAGGACCCCCAAAAAATAGTTTGCACTCGTGATGGGAATCCCTTGGTAATTGGGAAAAAAGAAGGGGCATCATTTGTTGCATCAGATATACCTGCATTTCTGCCAATGACAAACGATATGATTCTCCTTCTTGATGGGGAACTGGCAATTCTTACTCCAGAGGGAATTAGAATAGAACGGCTAGATGGAACTCTTGTTAATCGAGATACAATCAAGATCAGTTGGACTGCTGATCAAGCTCAGAAGAGTGGGTACCCCCATTTTATGTTAAAAGAAATTCATGAACAGCCGGAGGCCATTCGGAGTACATTGCACATTCGAGATGAAATCATCGACCAAGCCGCCAGGATCATCGCAAAATCCCATCGTGTCATCATGACGGCAATGGGAACTTCAGGGCACTCCGCTCTTGCGGGGCGACATATGTTTGCGTCATTAGCAGGAGTCTTGCCAAATTTTGAGTTGGCTAGCGACCTTCCCGACACGCTCAAGGACATTTTATCACCCAATGACTGCGTGATTGCGATTACACAGTCAGGAGAGACAAGTGACACCATTTTTGCTGTCAAATTTGCCAAAAAATTCGGGGCCAAAATAATTGCAATTACAAATGTTATTGGGAGCTCAATTACTCGATTAGCTGATCATTCCATAATTACACAGGCAGGGCCAGAAATAGGTGTGGCCGCAACTAAAACATTCATGGTACAACTGACCGCTCTGGCAATGCTTGCAATAGCCACGGGACAGTTAACAAAGACCCGATCACAAGAAGTTCTTGAAACAAAGAAACACGCATTAGAGAACATTCCTGCAATCGTTGCAGAAACGATCACACGAAATGAGGAACGAGCCCGCAGGATAGCTGAAAAGTATCATAATGCCCCGAATCTTTTATTCCTCGGAAGAGGCATATCCATAGCAACCGCTTTTGAGGGCGCATTAAAATTAAAAGAGATCTCGTATAATCATGCCGAAGGATATTCTGCTGGCGAGTCAAAACATGGACCTATAGCACTGATAGAGGATGGGTTCCCAGTTGTCTTCATTGCACCTAATGATGATACTCGTGATAGATTAGTTGGGAATATTATGGAGATGAAAGCTCGTGGCGCGTCCATTATTACGGTAATTGAGCAGGGCGACATAGACTTGGAAAAAATCTCTGATGATCATTTTGGAATCGAAAAGGGAGTAGAACCAGAATTTTCTACAATGGTCTATGTAGTACCTCTGCAACTCTTGAGTTATTATATGGCCACAAAACGAGGATTCGATCCCGATAAACCTAGACATCTTGCCAAGTCGGTGACGGTCCTCTAATTGGTCAAGAACAGTCGTTGTTCATGAACTTGACCTTCCGTATCTAGGCATGTGGTGTTTAAATTACAACTGTAGGTATTACTAATCGTGAAAAATATGAATGTAATTCACTTGCTCAGTCCGCTCTCAAATTTTGCAAACCTGATCGCGGGGTATTTGGCGGAGATTTGGGAATTTCTCATATTCATCGGTCGCATATCGGGGCTACTCATAATCCTCGTAGGTGCAATCATGTGGTTGACATCTGTAAACGTATCCAAGGGTAAGGGAATGATTCTCAGTGGAATTATCCTCTCTATCGTTATTCAGTATTTTGTCATGTATCCACCAACATTGATTGGTTGAGATTTTGATCACTAAAATCGTTCACAGCATACCCACAATAGATTCCAAGATCTCAAGTAGACGATTAATATCATCTAATGTATTGTATACATGCAACGAAACCTGAACTATACCATCAGGAGAGAGTGATTGAATAAGTGGATGTGCACACAAGAGACCGCTTCTAACAGCTATATCTGATTGGTCAAGAAATAAGGCCACATCATGACAGTTTAAGGGGTCTTCGGTGCCCACATTGAAACCAACAACACTCTGCCCGGGTTGAAAAGTGCCATATGTGATAATTCCATCCATATGAGTGAAACCAGCCCACAATTTCGATGAGAGTGCTTCAATATGGTGATGGACTTTCTCAAGACCAATTGACTCTAGATAGGTCAAGGCGGAATTAAGGCCTACAATGGCGGGAACATTTAGGGTGCCCGATTCAAATTTGTCAGGAGGAAGAGCTAACTCGTATGAAGTCATTGTTACGTTCGAAGCCGAATTATTACCGACTATACCAGGAGCAAAAGAGCTTCCTAAGGAAGAATCAATCCATTGAACAGTAAGACCAGGAGGCGCAAGAAAAGCTACATTCGCAGAAAAGAATACGATGTCGGCACCAATGTCTTTAGGAACAACTGCGGATGTCCCGATTCCTCGAGTGGCGTCAGAGAGCACCAATACACCAGATTCATGAGCTTTCTGCGAGACTTCTAAAACGGGATTTTTTGAACCAATTCCGACAGGGTTTGTATTAGCAATAACTATGCCAACGTTTGAATTAAGAGATTCCAACATCTTATCAAGATCCAGTAAACCAAAATCATCAGTAGGTATTACCTGGACATTTAGACCAAGAATCTTTGCAGCATGCATTGCAGGCAAGAGCGTGTCGTGCTCTTCTGTTGCACTAACAACAATAGTATTCCTGTTATTACCTTTCCAATCATAACCAAAGATAATTGAGGATACTGCATCCGCAGTAGTTCCATGAAACGAAATTTGAGAGGGCACACTGTCAAAAATCTGTGCAAGATGCGTCCGGGCCGCTTCAACTAGTTCAGCACCCTTGACAGCAAGAGAATGCGCTCCACGGCGGCTCGATACAACGATGTTATCTAAAAAGGAAGAAACATCTTGCACAACAGTTTGTGGAATCAGGCCAGTACTTGCAGTATCAAGATAGATAAGATTAGGATGAGTTCTGAAAATATTAAAATCTTTTTTGACATCGAGTCCTGACATCGTTATGACCAAATCTGGAACAAATGCGGGAGTTTAAATGTAATTTGATTGTGATAGCCAATCTAGTATGGAATATCGTGAAGGCCAGTTCATTCAGACAATTGACGATCTCATTTTTGAGGTAAAAGGCATTATACATCCAAAGGATAGAATAATTGCATACCTAAGATATATACCGGATAGTCAAGGCACACGAACTCTTTCGGGTAATACCACATATTCAAAAATCTACGATCTATCTCAGCGCGAACAATTCCTGAAGGAGCACCATCCAGAATATCTATTCAACGATACAATCAATGGGAGAATCATGCAATCCGTTCCGAAAAGCAGAATAAAACAGATTCTGGATCCGGTAGAGTATTTGCAGAAACTGCGTAATACTGGTAATACAGAATCCGAGATTGAAGAGCTCGCCCTCGAGTTTGCGAAAAAACTAGTAGACACTTCAGGCATAAGTTGGGACCATATCGGGATCACGGGCTCAACTCTTGCAAGGCTAACTTTACCAACATCAGACATTGACCTCGTCATCTACGGACAATCTTCAGTTCAACAAGTGCACAATACAATTCTCAAGAGGAGGAGCCCCATTGGGATCCAGCCATATCAAGGACAGAGACTACGAACACATGTTAAAATCAGATGGGGCGAACGAACAAGGGAGATCACTGAGGCCTTATTAAAAATAGAATCACTCAAACTATTCCAAGGAACCTACAAAGGCAAGGACTTTTTCATTCGGGGAGTCATCCAACCATCTGAAACTACAGAGAAATATGGAGATATTTTGACCGAACGTGATACCCGTATTCGTACAACAGGTCGAATTATCGGAGACATCTATTCGTTATTTACTCCATGCAAGTATCAGGTTGTATGCAGCGAATTAGATTCCATTAAGGATATCATTAGTTTCAGAGGAAGGTTCACAGAACATGCAAAGGTAGGGGATGATGTACTCATTGTAGGGACTATTGAACATGTGAAAAATACAGCCGGGGAAAAATTGTATGATCGAATAATCATGGGGGAGGACTCTCGGGATCTCTTGCTGCCATTAAAATTCTTGTCTAAAAACAGTTTCAATGCTTTCTGAAATGCAGGCAAACCAAATTCATTACGAGGCGGAAAATAAAATTATACCGCATTGATTGAATTCCACCTTGTATGATTCACTGAATACACATCATTCGCAGTCAGCACAAGTGAATGGCGCCAATATTGTGAATACAAATTACAAATCTGACTTCATAATACCCGACTATACGTTGTCAAGCCCCATATTCGAGTTGCCCATGTGAATAAGCACACCCCTTTGTTTCCGGTGGAACTAAGCAATTAGGGATATTATACTTGCGAATCTCATTCACAGAGATTTAATGTTTGTGAAGACAATAAAATGTGGAGATATTGCTATTTTTAGCATTTGTGATGATAATAGCATTGATTTTACCACATACATATACCTGGTAGCCTATTCACGTCAAGAATACCACCAACAAGCAGTAAAATAGGCTCTAGACATTATCGGGGGATTATCTTGATATCAGTAATTCACATACTCACACTTATGTGCAAAGATACTTGTGAATGTGAATGTACATGAGAATTTGACAAGGTGCTTGTAGTGACCTCTGAAAAGACCAATTATGTATACGAATTCGAATACAGTTCAGGTCCAGGTCGTCAAGAGGTCTTTAGATGCAAATATGTCAGTCCAGATGAGGCACTAAAGCGATTCCGAACAATTCTCGCGCTCACCAAATCTCCTTTTGACTTCAAGATCGTCATAAGGAACGAGTCCACTAAGGAAGAATCTAGTTATGAAGTGATGGGCGATGTGGATGAGATGCTAGAAAAGTTTAGAGTGTTCCTTGAAACAACGACAGGAGAAGCTATCCTCGCCTCAACTGAAGAGTCTGTTGATCAGTCAATTGAGGACATTAACATTGATGCCATGAGCAACTATGAGAAAATGCAGATGGTCATTTATGCATCGTTCAAACATGGCAAATTTTCATCTCTTGATGTAATGGAGATTTACGAGTCTACATTTGGTGAAGAACTTGCGAAGAGTACCACATCCACGTACTTGGCAAGAATGTGGGACAAAGGACAAGGCCACCTAGAACGATACGGGAATCGTTCGGGATATATGTATAGATTAAGAACAGAACTCCCAAATGTACAGAAGGCAATTGAACGAGCTGAGCAATTTTTGGCCGCCGTTCAGATAAGACTCAGATAATTGTTAAACAACAGATGACAGCCTTAGAAAAGTGGGGAGCAGTTGCCCCCCAAAAAAGTTCAAAGTGTAGTTCGAGTATCTTTAAACGAGATTCCTAAGGCTGTAAGTTCCTGAAGAACAGGCTCATAGATCTCTGGAATTATTGGTCTATGTACACCAGTCAGGTTAATGGTGCCCTCGAGAATCATTCTACTGGCAATGGCCACCGGAAGAGCAACTGTACGTGACATAGAACTATCACCATTAGGAATGCCATAATCCACAAGAGTGGATGTGATCTTCTCCTTGCGAGAACCAAAGTCGGCAATGAACTCATGATGCATTACTATCATGTCACGTTCACCAGGGGCGTATTGCATCCGCTCTTCAAACAGATGGCAAAGGGCATCAAGACAGGTCTTGGTCCCAGAAGGTATAGGTTGGTCTTCGAAAAGACCCAGCCACTCAAACCGATCTAGTATAGGATCATCAACAGAAAGACCAAGGCGAGTCCCAACCATCTCTCGTACATCACCGGAGTCATGACCAGAAAGTTCCATCATGAGCGATCGATAGGTCATACCTTCCAAGTCACGCTCTTCTAAGTCAAGCAACCCAATATCCGCGATCTTCTTTAGCGTAGAACACCAACCAAGATTGCGAAATGTACCTCGAAGCATGGTCCGAGTTTCAGGAATGCCATAGATATCGATGTAGGACATACTATCACGGTTAGGATATCCTTCAAATTTTCCTACACCGGGAACATCCATTATCTCATAATTGTCAAATAGCACATTCCCAGGGATTTTGACCTCAGTTCCATCTTTGAGAAAATGAGCATCATTTCGTCCAGCAAGAAGCACACCACGGGGACTCCAAGATAGTTTATACCCGAAGGGGTTATTGTTTGCCTCTGGAGCTGGAAGCCCTCCGGTAAATGACGTGAAACTGACAACCTTGCCACCATGATTATGGATATCATGGATAATTTTCATCGCACTCATGTGATCAATACCGGGATCAACACCACATTCATTTAGAAGAAGTACACCTGCATCCCGCGCATCAGAATCAAGTGATTCCATCTCTTTCGAGATATAAGAGGTGGTACAGAAGTGTTTCCCCTCACGGATGGCGACCTTGGCGGCGGTCACGTGGAAGGTATATGGTAAGAGGGAACAGACCAGATCCGCATCTTTTACAAGCTCTTCTAAAAGTGCATCGTCCTTCTGGATGTCAAACTTGACAGCCTCGGCATTCTCACATCCTTCAATAAGATGCTCGGCTTTTTCTTTAGTTCTACTGGCCACAACAACTTTGTAACCATGATCCGAAAGATATTGCACATAGGGCCTTGCAACGAGCCCCGCTCCAAGACAGAGTACGCGTTTCATTATGACAACTCCTTAGTGTAAATATTTATCTAAATAACTGTAGCGCGCAGTCAGTTCGCCACGATAGACGACCACTGCATCTTTTATCTCCCGAGGGAGATTGAGATCATCAAAACTGGCTCCAAAATTAGCAACAGCAAGAGAGGGGATATAGGGGGTCAAAGAGTTGCTAAATGAAGTGGAAGATTCACGGGGCAATTCACAGGGAAGATTGTCAACAGCAATCACGACAGGTCCATCACCCGCCACACCAAGCCGAGCCGATCCATTAGCCACAATGTATGTAAAAGCTGGATTATCAGGCTTTGTAGACATTTCTGTAAATTCAATGGCCCCATTTACATCACAGGAGATATCTCCAATGAGTTTTAATCGCCAATCCTTGCTGTTCCAATGTTCATGAAGAAAACTCTTTGTAATAAGTCGTGGATATTTATTTGTCCAGTAGATACAGTTTACTAAGACTGTAAGAAATGGTACATGTTTGTGGAATATTCCACGATATTTTTCGGCACCATAAGTATAATAATCCTGCAAATCAAATAACTTGCCTTCATCTTTGGGCTCGACCATATCTTCCTCTTTAAAGACACATTTATATAATTTATTTCCTGTAGGTGTAAGAGTGGAGAGTTCATCAGGTGTGACCTCAATATGAGGGAGAATATCAAAGATGTCCTGAGCCCCCTGAGACACATGACCATATCCTGCAAAACCAAAGACAAGTGGATCCAGTTCGGGAGGGAGTCCTTCAGACTCGATCCGTTTGGCAAGATCATGAATGACTTCACGAAGTTCATGTAGATCCTTACATTCCAATGTGGGTTTCATACCTTTGAACGGATTAGGAGTAATCCCCTCGTAGTCTAGACGCTCGCCCAGAATACGTAACGTATCAGACATCCCTGCGAGACCGGCCCAATTCCCAAAAAAGACCAAGCGTCGTCCATTCTCATCGGTGATCTTTTCATAGTCGATGAGGGTGGCACCAACATCAAGGATTTTTTGAAGCATGGGCATATTAGCTGGTTGACCTTTTATTGTATGACTGAAAAACAAGTATGCCTTTTCAGGTTCAAAAAAGTCCAGCGGCATCTCTTTTACGCCAAGAATGACCTCAGTAGTATCACCTGTGATCAGACCGACTTTTGCACCAGCTGTGACAAACTCGTCTTCATCGAATGCCCTCTGTGCACTCGGCTCCACGATTATTTCAATGCCATGCTCACCAACTAGACGCTTTATATCGTTCGGGACAAGTGGTACACGTGTTTCAAAGGGTTTCTCTTCTTTTCGTATTCCAAGCCGATTCAACCTTAGACCTCCGGATCACCACATCATGTAATCCGTTGCTGTGGTGTGCCGGCCAGCGTTACGCTTTAACTTTTCCATAGGTATAGAAAATATTGAGATAATACAGGCACTCAAATTTGAGAACACGTGTTCACAATTGGTGAAGGCCATGACACAATTACTCTATGTCTATGATTGCAAAAGATCACGATATAGAAATGCTCGTCGAATTGCATTCACTAAGGAGCTTTATGGTTTTGTCTACAAGTGGAAGACCAAGTCAGGCATAAAGCAAAAAAAAAAGCCAGGGCTGATAGACCGTTGCGAAGGATCTTTACCGGTATCTGAATCTGTGATTTTGGTACAAGAAAGAAATCGTTCCGAATTCGACGATCTCTTCGAAAAGTATAGTGACATTCTTGTATTACATGTATTTCGCGTCGAAGAGCTCTGACGCCGACATGTTAGAACACGTGTTCTATAAAACATAACACCCCCTTATTTCCACTGGAATATAAATGAAAGTGTAGTATAGCAAGCGTTGATCATAGATATAATGAAAATGTAGATAAATGCAAGCTGTCAAAACAGCTATTTATACTTTTTCATAATTGAACAGTTCGCAATCGTCTTTTCTCTACTGGAAATTAAGGGGTGTCACAGGTTTTGGAACACGTGTTCAAATGATGCGACCGGAAGGTTGAATATACAAAGGTCTGGCAAACGACTCAGCACTATACTACTGGAGGTTGTCTGTTGGTAAAGGCCAAGGTATTACTGGAAGACTCTGTTGGCAAGAAGGTTCTGTTGTTGGCCAATGAAGCGATAGCACGGGGTGTTTTGGAAGCGGGTGTTCGACTTGTTGCACTTTATCCTGGAACCCCGAGTAGCGAAATTGGTAATAGTCTCTATCAGATGTCCCCGCATATACCTAATTTTTACTTTGAATTTAGTGCAAATGAGAAAGTGGCTCTTGAGGTGGCCGGGGCTTCTGCAATTTCAGGAGCTCGTTCAATGATGGTCTGTAAGGGACCCGGACTAAATGTGGCTGCTGATCCTCTCTTAACTCTGGCATATGTTGGTATTCGTGCTGGTTTGGTCATCGTTGTTGCCGACGATCCTAGTATGTGGAGCTCACAAAACGAAAACGATTCTCGTTACTATGCGCTAATGGGGAACTTACCTTTGATGGAACCTTCAGATCCTTCAGAGGCAAAATCTATGCTCTTGGTTGCATATGATCTCTCTGAACAGCTAGAACTACCTATTCTCTTTCGCACAACGACACGTGTCAATCATTCCCGGTCTGGTGTTGAATATGGACCAATCCGTGATCGCCCGGAGTATGTTCAGTTTGAGAAAGATCCTCTTCGCTTTGTTCCTGTTCCTTCTGTTGCTCGAAAACGTCATCCTTGGTTACTTGAACAGATGGAAAAAGCACGAAGCATTTCTGAATCGACCGAGCTTAACTTTACTATTGGTTCTGGTGAACTTGGGATAATTACCAGTGGTGTTTCTTACAACTATGTATTAGAATCGCTCAAGATTCTTGGTGTTGATGCAGAAGTCTTCAAGATTGGAGTGACCAATCCTTTGCCCGAACGGATGATCTGTGATTTTCTCCGTCGTCATAAGAAGACAATCATTGTTGAAGAATTGGAGCCATTCTTGGAAACTCAGATCCGTAGCTTTGCTCAGCATCATTCTATCGATGTTGAAATTTATGGAAAACAACAGGGCTTCTTTCCACGTGTCTATGAATATTCCCCCCGAATTGTTACAACTGCGATCTCGAAGATTATTGGTTGTAATACACCTATTAACTGGGACGATATCGATGAACGTGCACAGTCGTTGCCTGACCTTCCCCCTCGTCCACCATTATTATGTCCTGGATGTCCTCACAGAGCAAGTTACTATGGAATTAGGGCTGTAACAAGGGGGAAAGCAATCTATCCCTCTGATATCGGTTGTTATACTCTTAGTATTGCTCCTCCCTTGGAGACTGCTGATATCTTGTTTGACATGGGATCATCAATCAGTACCGCGTGTGGTATAGCTCGCGTTACGAATCAGGATGTGGTTGCTACTATTGGGGATAGTACGTTCTTTGCATCAGGACTTCCGGGTCTTGCCAGTGCTGTCTATAATCAACATCCTATTGCTTTAGTTATTCTTGATAATCGGACCACTGCAATGACCGGTCATCAGCCACATCCCGGAACTGGTATTACAGGGATGCAGAAACATGTGGAACCACTTGATATAGAAAAAGTCTGTCGAGGGCTTGGTGTCGAATATGTTAAGACTATAGATCCCCTAGACTCTTTGACTTCACTTGTGGCTGAGGTCCGTGAGTTGGTCAAGTGGGTTCGAGAGAACAAACGTCCCGGTGTGTTGATCTCAAAAGCACCTTGTGCACTCTTGACAGTGGCTGAACGACGTCGTTCGGGAATCACTGTTCCTCCATATTATGTTGATCCCGATCTCTGTACTGCTTGTAGGCGCTGTCTTGATCGCTTAGCCTGTCCGGCTATGTATCTCGATTCTGAAACCGGCAAGGCTGTGATCGATGAAACATTATGCACTTCATGCGGAACTTGTGTTTATGTCTGTCCACACAAAGCAATTTTGCAGAAGGAGGAATAGATATGGATTGTAATACACATGATACAGACGTATTTAATCTGGTGATTTCTGGAGTAGGTGGGCAAGGTGTGCTCACTCTTGCAGAGGTTCTCTCTAGGGCTGCTCTGTCTGAGAACCATAACGTACGGGTAGGCGAGATCCACGGAATGGCACAACGGGGCGGTCATGTTGTATGTACTGTTCGGATGGGACCTGATGCATATGGTCCAATAGTTGATGCCGGAACCGCACATCTGATTGTGGGATTCGAACCTGTTGAAACGCTTCGGGAAGTAGAATTAGTACGCCCTGATGGCTATATCATCATGAACCAACATATTCAACATCCTGTGGCTGTATCAATGGGTAAAGCTGATTATCCTCCTATTGATGAGATCATCTCCTCTCTTCGAAAATTTGCAAACCATATTTTCGATTTCAATGCCATGTCTTTAGCAGAATCCGCTGGGAATCCTCAGTCGATGAATATGGTGATGTTTGGGGCGATAATCGGATCGGGTCTAGTTTCTATTTCGAAAGAGACTGCTCTTGCAACGGTGGCTGCTTCATTTCCGGGTCGTTTCGAAGAAATCAATACTCGGGCATTCGAATCTGGCTATGCCGCCACATCCGTTCTCAAGTGGTAAATCTCTATGTATTGGTTGTATTACTACTAATAACTTCCATCATTGACACTGCATGGATGATCTGCCCAAGAGAAATTCCACCATCCCCTGGTGGGACCTGTCTATGAAGAAGGAGTGTTAGACCCGACTCCTTTACTCTCTTTTTTATGGCCTTTGTAATAATTCTATTAAGAGCCACCCCGCCACTGAAACCGATCATTTCGATTTGTTTATCTTTTGCTGCTCTGATAGCAATTTCAGCAAGTCCTTCACCGAGGTACCACTGAGCAGAATACGCCAGGGTTGGAACGGGTACTCCATTTCTTTTATGAACTAGGATACTTTCTAATAGTGCAGTTGTGTCTAATTGTATTCTTTTTTCTTTTTCAATATATTCTACTGCTAATGGTACTATCGACTCTTTGGCTATTGACTCTAGTTTCATCGGGCTTTCGCCGTTGTAACTATTGACCTTGGATATACCCAGGGCAAAGGCTACCGCATCAAGGAAACGTCCTGCACTTGAAGATGCGACCGAATTTACTCTTTTACTCATTGCAGATAATATCACATCAAAATTTTCTCTATCCATGAATGTTCGTGGACCAAGAGGCGCATCTATGCACAGATCCACCATCCGAGAGGTTATGTCTTGATCGCCGATAATTCCAAGGAATGCCCTGACCGGATATTGTGCTGCCAAATCGCCTCCTGGCATATCTCGTTTGGTCAGTCCGCCATAATTTTCATAATTTTGTCCGTTTCCTATGAGGATCTCTCCACCCCATGCTGTTCCATCTTCACCATAACCGTATCCATCTGCTGTAATACACACAATATTCGTATTGTAACTAATGTTGTTATCAGCCATCAGCGAAAGGAGGTGGGCGTGATGATGTTGTGTTTTGATAACTGGAATGTTGTTCTGACTGGCCAATGTTTTTGCAAACTCGGTGCTCAAAAATTCGGGATGAAGATCGCAGCCAATAGCATCTATCTTTTGAAGCCCAACGAGCCGGACCATGTGATTGATGGCGCTCTTTAGAAAATCTAGGCTCTCTATGTTATTCGTGTCCCCTATGTGTTGTGTTAGGTAGACAGTTCCAGATTTGTATATTGCACCTGTTGTTTTTTCTTCAGGGCCGACCGCTATCAACCCAACATCTGCTATTGCTCCTTGTATCTTAATAGGATCGGGGACATATCCTCGACTTCTTCTAATGAACACCATTTCGTTGCCCAGTGGTTTGATCACTGAATCGTCAACGCGCTGTGCAATGCGTCGATTGTGTACAAGAAGATAGTCTGCGATATTCCCTAGCCTGTTTGTGATCGTGTCTATTTCTGTGTACATGGGTATACCTGATGGATTTCCGCTAGTCATTACAAGAGCGATCTCTTTTGTATACTCGAGCAGGAGATAATGAATTGCAGAATACGGTAACATGATTCCAACTGTATCGATATTTGGGGCGAGCTCGTATAGGGCCTCAGATTGTATTGCTTGTATTACTGGTAATATATGACGCTTTTTCACAAGTACTATCGGTCTTCTCCATGAACTGAGTAGTTTGGCCTCACTCTCATTGATTATTGCTAGTTTACGAGCATCATCAAGTGTTTTGACCATAATCGCGAAAGGTCTTGTTGATCTTTTTTTGCGTTGCCTAAGTTTCTGTATTGGCCCCAGATCACTGGTCTTTGTGACAAGGTGGGTCCCACCAATTCCATGAATCGCTAAAATATACCCGTTTCTAATGATCTGTGCTGCTTCGTATATTGCATCATAAGTGTGGATTGCTTCTCCTTTGTTGTTGAGTATTCTATATGTCGGTCCACATAATGGGCATGCTGTTGTTTGAGCATGATATCGTCTGTCTAACGGGTTTGTATAACCTGTATTACAACTATCACATAGGGGAAAATCTACCATTGTGGTATTGGGTCTGTCATATGGGAGGTCTGTAATTGTTGTGTATCTAGGTCCACAGGCTGCGCAGGATGTAAACGGGTATCTATACCATCGCGACTCTGGCGAATATATGTCTCTTATACAATCATCACATATTGAGATGTCCGGAGGGATCTCAGGTGCTGCTGATGGCTCTCTGTGTGTGTCTGATCGTTTTATTGAAAATGTAGTGAATGTTCCTGTGAACGGTTTCCATATCACCTTGATTCTTTCTATTTTCGAAATAGACGGTGGTTTGGTCTCCACGATGCGGATGAATTTTTTAATATTCTCCTCTTCCCCTTCTACAATGATCTCGACGCCTGCATCACCTAGATTCAATACATACCCCATCAGGCCTAAATCAGTAGCCATCCTAAATACAAATGGTCTAAATCCCACTCCTTGAACAATGCCTGTGATATGAATGTTCGCTTGTATAAGCAAGTTACCTGTCCTCTGTTGTATCATTCTTCAAAGGGCTATTAATTCACTGCTGTAGCACCATGTATGAATACTAATAATGGTATTACAAATCATACTATTATTATATTGCGTTGGAAACAATGCTCCAGAGGTCTTGGATCCACATTGCCTTTTTGCCAAAGCATTGTATAGTTGAGTCTAAACACTTGCATCTTGTGTGACAGTACTTTGTAATCTATGATAAACATAGTTCTCCTGTAAACAGTACAGCAGTTGTGAAGTTTCTATGCAATCTTCTATAGGAGATTAAATACAATCTCGCATTACTATAGTCTGAGGCTGATAGAACGACCTGTACATACTTGCAATAATTGGTGGTGACTTGTGTCTCTCTCTCAAAATTGGCAGTCTAACTTACTATGTGTTTGCAATGTGTATAGTCTTCGATCATCGTTCATGATAAGTGGTGTGTCTATGATGTCGCTGTGTGAGATTGTTCTCTTTAATGATCTTCAAAACGTGGTAGGGGGTACTGTTTAATGCAAGAACCCGCAGCCACACCCTCTGTTCTCGCAATGATTCCCGATGTATTGCATACGATATTAACAACTGCGCAGAAAAAAAGCAAAGGCAGTGAAAAACAGTCATTATTACTCTCTAGTAATGCTCTTGCTAATCGGTTTATTCTTGAACGCTGGGGTATTCGTCCATCACAACGAAAACGTTACAAGAATCTATTTTCGTCGGTGCGACAGCATTGTAGAACTCTCTTTGAGTACTATCTTGCTCGGGGCCAATTTATATGGAGTGATGGCCGCCAATTTCATTATTGGGGCGTTTACAAATTTGATCGAATACGTGGTAACCTCATTCTGGGTTTTGTTAGTATTGCCTCTGACAGTCCTTTTCTGAAGAAGAAATTGAGAGAATCATACTTGTGATATGCGTGTTAATAGTATTACACTTATTACGAGCGATGCAATCTGCCCCGTCTATATGAACTATACCGAAAGTTTTTCTTTGGATCCTATGATGGCGTATACATACTTGTATCCACCAAGAGTGACCGTTGATGCTGCCTATAATCGGAGCATATAGCCTCGTTGAATCAAAAATCGTGGCTATTAATACTTCTTTATATACCACGATTTTCGAGTATATTTGTTTACGAGATGATCTCTAATGAGTCCAGAAGAATCAAAAAACACACGTCCAGTATCTCTGTTGGCTAAGTCTGTCCAGGAGGTTATGAAAGAGCCTATTTTAACAACGCTCTTGGATCGCTCGAATATCACCCGACCGCAGCTTGAAACACTTCTGATAGATCTGGTCGTAGAAGATGCAGCTGGTACACATTTGCCGTATGAGCAAAAAGCTGGTCTTCGTAGAAAGACTGCAAAAAGAAAAGGTGTAAGTCGTGGTGCGTTTAATCGTACTTTACAACAGGCTAGACGAAACGTAATGCGCAGCATCTATACTATGGTTTTACTTGCATATCTTGGACTCTTTGATTACAGCATATTTAGGCCATTTGAAGAAATTTCTGCAAAGATTGCGGACTACCGTAGAGTGCGAGAGGTCTTAGCCGGCAAGACAAAACTTAGCGCGGAAGATGTTGAGAGCTATCGAACGGCCGAACGTGTTGTACTAGATGCTCTTGATGAACTTGCAAGTCCTCTGATGCTCAAGTCTTCCTCTTCTAAACGGAAGCAAGGCACAACTAATGACTGATAGTACAACTATTACTAGTAATACAAATTTTGGAGTTGGTCCCACTAGGCTAACAAAGAGTGCGTACTCATGTCTTGATCATCTGCGTGGTCAATTGGTCTCATACATAATAGCTTATTTTGACTTCCCACTAACTAGAGAGAGAAAATACATGGCTATTCCCTTTGGGACGAATAATCACAGTACCGGATTGTACAAAATTGGTGATCAAATCCGCCCATGCAACCCCGTTCTAAGATTAGAACTATGTATTTCTTGAGCACAGTATATTTTGAGCATGTCGTGTCATAAAGGATGATCGACATCGGGCTTAGGCCCTATCGCATTAAGGATGACTTTTGGAGTCTCTATCTCCTCAAACAGAACCTCCAAGACGACCATCAGCATCCGGACGCGATTCTATGGCACGACCTGCTCGTGCCGTTTCTTTTTATCACGAATAGATGTTGGATGTCGGTGTATTACACTAAATACAGATAATACGCCACTGCGCTGCGCGACAAAGATATAACTCAAGTAATTACGGGCTGGCCTATGGCTCCTGTTAACGACCCTCAAAATTCTGACATTGCACCGTTCTTCAACCCCACTAAAATTGCATTGGTAGGGGCTTCAGCAGATTATCGTAAGCTTGGAAACTCGATCTTGATGAATCTCCTTGCCTCTGAAATTGAAGTCTATCCTATTACTCGTAGTCGGGATCGGGTACTTGGTGTTAAAGCCTATCCTAGCCTTGAGGCATTACCTGAACCCGTTGACCTTGTGATTGTGGTCATTGCGGCAAGGCACTGCCCTAGCCTTATGTCATCAATTCGGAATGCGGGTGCAAAGCATGCCGTTATAATCTCGGGAGGCTTTAGCGAAACCGGGGAAGATGGAAAACGTCTGGAAGAAGAACTTGTTCAGGCCGCGCGGGAGGCTGGGGTGAGGCTGATTGGACCAAATTGTGTTGGCGTGTCTAACAGCCGTTTGTTTAATGGGACCTTTACGATGATGCCTGAACGAGGAAATATTGCGCTCGTTTCCCAGAGTGGTGCTCTTGGGGGAATGTTGATCTACACGACGAAATCTAAGCGAATTGGAATGAGTAAATTTGCCAGTGTCGGAAATTCGGCCGATGTTGGCATCGTAGAGGTCTTGGATTATTTTCGTGAAGATCCCAAAACGTCGGTCATCACCACCTATATCGAAGGCCTTGAAAAAGGGCGTCAGCTCTTTGATAGTCTCCAGAAGGCTGCTGAGAAAAAACCCGTTGTGGTCCTAAAAGGAGGGCGTAGTGAAGCTGGTGGTCGTGCTACACAGTCGCATACTGGGTCACTTGCTGGATCCATCAAGATCTTTGAGGGGATGGTTCGTCAGGCTGGGTGTGTGACCGCTCCGACTTTTGATACCCTTTTTGAAATTGCAAAACTCTTTGACTATCAACCTCTTCCTAAGGGCCGTAATATTGGTATTATCAGTAATACAGGTGGGGCAGGAGTTCTTGCCGCTGACGCTGCATCCGAGTTGGGCCTCTCTATCCCTCGCCTTGAAGAGAAGACACAGAATGAACTCAGGCAAGTGCTCTCTCCTTTAGCCTCTGTAGAAAATCCCATTGATGTGGTTGCAAGTGGAGGCCGTCGTGAATATCGTGTGGCCTCAGAGCTCCTGTTGAGAGATCCAAACATCGATATGCTCTTGGTCATATGTGCGGTACCCACATTTGCGGGAATGACACAGACTGAACATGCAGCAGGAACTCTTGAAGCGGTACGAGCAACTGAGACCGAGAAGCCTGTTGTCGGTGTCTGGTTGGCAGGCGATGTTGGTAAACCTGGAAAGGACTTGTTGGAGATGAATCGAATTCCCTGCTATGATGATCCATATGTTGCAGCATTATGTATGGCCCGCATGTCTGAGTATGCCGAACGTCACAGGCATCGCAGATGACCCGGTTCCTGATGCATTAAGAGTATTAGCTATAATACCTGTATTACAGTATAGTTGACTGGCTGACGCTACTCCTCAAAATATTCCTTTGCGATCGTTGGGAACTCGGTCATCACGGCCTCTCTCAATCGCTTCTCGACCCACATACTTAGATTGATTGCATTTGCCTGTCGTATTGCTTGCAGACACGCACGAAGTTCAGAGGTAATGGAGAAAGACACAATGGGACTGCGGCGCTCTTTATTTGGGATTGCCTCAGTATGTGCCACTTTAGTTACTTTTGTGGTCTCTTTTGTTGCTGAAGCTTTTCTGGTTTTTGATCGGGTTGTGACCTTGGTTTCTGATTCTTTCTCAGCCTCTTTTCTGTACTTTCCTAGTAGACTCATTTAACGTACCTCCTTGAGTATTGTGACATATGCCTCCGCAACAAGTTGGGCAATCTCTGGACTGATCACTGGTTCACTAAAACGTTTGAAGTTCTCAGCGGCTACCTGTTGACATCCTCTTGCAAGCATACGGATGTCTCTTGGGTTTCCACGGGCTGCTTGATTTAGAATAATTATCGCATCTTGGGTGAAGGGATAGATGTCAAAGTTGTCAGGGTCGAACTTGTCAATCTCCCCTCGTGCATATGCCAGTCGTCTCCCGATAAACTCCAGTGCTTTGTGATCATCAAGTGGGGGTACATCAAGAGGCTCGGTGCGGTCTGCAATCTGCGGCAGAAAATTAAGCATTGCATTCCAATACTCTGCTGTACCACTCATAATTAGGGTAATGATTGGTTCATCCAATGTGCCCTCATATGAGTCTATCATCTCCTCACTTGGCAAATCTGCAAGGTATCGTAATTTGTGAAAAGCTGCCTCTTGGTTGTCGGCGACATCTTCAATGAACAGAGCGGTTCTACTCTTCTCTTCAATATAGCGTCGCAGACATTCCTGAGCGACAGCCTCAATAATCTGACTGGACTCCCACGATCTTCTATATTTAATTCTGAGAGAATCCGCTATTGCCGCAGCCATTTGCTTCTCGTAGAGGCCTGTCATGCCGACATATCCTGTGATGAATTTGTTTCCTCTCCGGTCAGCCAAGGTCGGCAGGTCGCGAAGTGCCAGAAGCATCAATGTACTCTTTCCTGAGCCAACTGGACCTCTAATGAAAATATGGCGCTCATTTGTGAGAACCAGGTCAACAATGCTGTCTAGGAACTCGGGATGCTCTACATATAATCTGCTGTCAGGCATCTTGAAACCCCTAAAGGGTGAAAATTTGCATCCTACTTTTTCCTCCCATGCGCGAAGAGTTTCCTTACGTGTATTGAAGTGCCGAATTAACGCACTCTCGTGAATTGCAATGGTCATCGTTAGGCCTCAAGTTTTACAATCGTATTGTATCACGAGTAGTTTTTGTATTACAATTCTCAGACCGGTTTCAAGTTATAAGTTGTACGGTAAAAGTGGTCGCAAACAGATGGCACGACATGTGGCATGGTACAAATTGAGCTGAGTCACAATCTTTTTGAGTGAATCATTTGGTTGACTCATTCACGATTCTCAGATGGAGTTCCTCATAATGGAGACCGAACATGTTCAGAATGTCTTGAAGTCGCTAATGATCATTTCATTTCTGATATTCATAGGACTATCAGGTATCATTATTCTCACGGATGTGGGACTTACTACTCGTACTGTTGCCTTGCCCTTTGCTTTTCTATTCATATCCGCCGTCACACTCATCATCACCGGGCGTATTGAGGACCAGCCGTCACAAGTCGCATCCCATCTCAGGTCTTGGCTATTCCTCTGCATCTTTGGTGTTCTGCTGGCCGCCTTAGCATTTACCTTTACCATTGCATGATCTTTATCGATACATGTGTCCAATCAGACCGAGAGGCTTGTCCCATGAGCATGATACTTCCCGGCACTAAAGCAACTCGCATGGAGCTACTTAGATTAAAAGCCCGAAGAAAGTTGGCCGAACGTGGGCATGATCTTCTCAAAGAAAAATCAGACTCGCTTATTATGGAATTCTTCAATGCTATCGCTGAGATCAAGGAGGCCCGTGCTCAAGTTGAGGCTGCCCTTAAAGAGGCCTTTTCATCTCTGACTCAGGCAAAAATGATTATGGGGCCTTCCCGTGTTGTGGAGTTTGCCTATGCCAGTAAGGTTGAAACATGCCTTCAGATGGCAACGCGATCGATGATGGGCGTGAGAATACCCGCGTTATCGATCGAACAACACGTTCCAGATTTTCCATACTCGCTCTCTGATTCAAGTGTGAAACTCGACACAATGAGTTCCAAATTTGTTGAAGCACTTCAGGCCATTGTCCGTCTTGCTGAGGTCGAGTCCACTGTGAATAGACTGGCAATTGAGATTGAACGAACCAAACGACGAGTGTCCGCTCTTGAGACCATTGTAATTCCCCGTCTTGATGCCACGCTGCGTTTTGTTAAACTTGCTCTGGAAGAACGTGAGCGTGAAGACTTTTACCGGATTAAACTTGTCAAAGCGCAAATCAGCAAGCAGACTGGGGACTTGTAATACGAGTATTACATTGTACAGTGCAAGAATATACGCTCGTTGACAATCTATATGATGCTGTGATACGGTGGAACGTAGGCAGTCACGCCTTACCTCTGTTTCAATCGTAAGATCGCTGCTGCCAGGTCTCCGCTGGTTTCCTGTAAGGCTTCAGTTGCCTTCTCAATGCTCACTCCTGCCTGACCCGCAACAAGTGCCGCATCTTCAACAGGGATCTCTATTTTAGAAACAGGCTCAGGCTCGGCTTCTGCAGCTGTGGTTTGTCCGGATAATGCACGTTCACTCCGATTGCCTGTAATTTGAAACGATTCATTTCCCGCTTGTTTAATCATCAAGACCTGTGGGTTTGAGATGACCCATTCTTTATCTGCAAAACGAATGATGACCTCTTTGACATTCGGGACCTCTTTTTGTTCAATACCCATCTTTTTCATCATTCGTGCTAATTGTTTTGGAGAACCTCCTCGGAATCCCATAATAGTCACCTTGAATTATTGAGCAATTTTCTATCTGATGTAGTCGTCAAAAAAGTTGTGTTGAGCCAAAAAGAGAACCGTCCTCATCACGATCTCACATGAATATCTACAACTATGTGATGGACGCCCGGTGCATAGCGTTTTATCTGTCGAGTTGTGCAGTCACACTCAAAATCAAATTCTCTGCAAGCTTCTGTGACTCTCGCAAAAAGATCCTTGATGTCCCGGGAATCTGGCCAACCTTGATGTAGATGAATTATTCCGCCTCTTTGTTTGAGAAACTTGAGTGCAAAGGGAAGGTACTCATCAGTGTGATGCAGATAGCCCATGATTACTCTATCCGCAATATTATTTATTTCAACCAGCTGGCAATCAGCTAGGAGTGGCTTGACTCTGTCAGTCACTTGATTAATTCGTATATTTTCTACAAGATACTTGTGAGCACGTGGATTGATTTCAATGGCAATCACATTGGCTCCTGAACGTTTGGCAACAGGAATCGAAAACTGGCCAACACATGCAAACATATCCACAACGGTTTCGCTCTTGTTGACAAGTCTTGGTAATCTAATTCGTTCTGCTCGGTTCCCCCCAGAAAAAGTGAGGTGCATGGGATCAATGAGGTATCTCACTCCCGCTTCTACATGAATCGTTTCAGTAACGGGGTCTCCAGCAATGTATCGATAATTCGGCTCTCGTTGTTGTCCCTGTGTGGGCCCACTCCTGATGAGTACCGTCCTTGCTCTCTTTTCATATCTTAAGGTGGCCTCAGCAATTTCTTTTGCATATGGTGTCGCCGATGAATCTAGATGTAATAGGATGACATGACCTATGACGTGATATCCGCTTGGTAGATGTATTCTCTCTCGGTCTTCATGTCCTAGTTCTTTTCGAAGATAATCACGATATCTCAAGATATACCACAATCAACTATTGGTTGATACTCTGACAGTATGTGATTTAGCTATAGAGACCTAGAGGGGCACTCTCACCTTTCTGTCGTTCAGTAACTTTACGAATGGCCCTTCGAAAATCATCCTGATTGATTATCTCTCTTCCATCTCGGATTGCGAACATCCCCGCCTCTGTGCAGATCGCCTTGATATCCGCGCCTGTGCGGCCCTTAGTCGCTGTCACAACATCTTCGAGGACAAGATTCTTTTCAACATTCATTCCGCGAAGATGTATCTTGAAGATCTCTTTTCTGCTCTCTTCGTCGGGGAACGGAAATTCGATGATCCTGTCAAACCGTCCCGGCCTCAGGAGTGCGGGGTCAAGAATGTCCGGTCTGTTTGTGGCCCCAAGAACTGCGACTTGGCCACGGCTCTCGAATCCATCGAGCTCGCTCAATAATTGCATTAATGTGCGTTGAACCTCACGGTCTCCTGATGTCGCTATATCTAATCTCTGAGCTCCAACTGCATCTAGTTCATCAATGAATACAATTGCTGGCGCCTTTTCTTTAGCAAGCATGAAGATCTCTCTAACGAGTCTTGCACCTTCCCCTATGAATTTCTGTACAAGCTCGGAACCGATCACCCGAATGAATGTGGCATTGGTCTCATGAGCTACTGCTCTTGCACTAAGGGTCTTCCCGGTTCCCGGTGGTCCCGTCAGTAGAACTCCTCGTGGTGGCTCAATCCCAATAGTTTCGAATACTTCAGGCTTCAGAAGAGGCAGCTCGACTGTCTCACGGATCTCTTGAAGCTGTTCTCTGAGACCTCCAATGTCGGTATAAGTCACATCAGGTGCCTCCTCAATTTCCATGGCTCTGATCATAGGATCTCGCGAGGGAGGCAGCTCTTGTGTCACCGCAAACGATCTTTGATTGAGAGCTACACGCATTCCTGGTTGCAGCCGGTCTCTTGGAATTGATGAGGCAACATGGACGACAAAATTAGGACCCGTTGAGCTCTTCACTATTGCTCTGCCATCTTCTAACATCTCTATGACGGTTGCAGTGATTAATGGGGACTGTCTCAACTTTTCAAGTTCTGTCCGTAGAGTCTGAGTCTCCTTCTCAAGTCTGCTACGTTCGGCTTGAAGTATCTGGCGTTCTGTTTCAAGGGCTCTTAGACGACGTTCAAGATGTCGTGTATAGCTCTGTGTGCTATATGCTGCGTCATCAAGATTACCGCTATCTTTAGCATCGGCAGTCCCAGGCATCCGTCATACCTCATATCCCCTTAGTTTAGTACTGTTTTAAGGATATCTTTGTTGGTGCGAACAGATCATAGCAGCCGTTTCATGAATGTCTCCTCCTACAAACACCAACTTTTATGAGTCATCAAGACATTGACAATGCGATACTGAGGGAAATCTCTATGCCTACCTGCGAGCTATGTGGACGACCTATGAAAGGGCGTGGCCGGACCATGGTCATTGAAGGTGCCACCCTGCAAGTCTGTTCGACCTGTGCTGCACGTCTAGGTGCTGATGTTTCTACGCATACAAAATCTTCGAGACCTAAGGCGCCACGAACCTCATGGACTAGACCCGTTTCTACTCCAAGTCCCCCTCCTCGAAAGCCCCTCGCGCGTCCGATCTCCTCTCGATCACGTCCCCGTTCCTCGCCACGGAGATCCGGTCCTGCTACACTAGACGAACTTATTCTCATCGAAGACTATGCGGTAGTCATTCGACGAGCCCGTCAAAAAGCGGGGCTGACTCAAGAACAGCTCGCTCAACGGATTGGTGAGAAATTCTCGACTCTGCAGGGGATAGAGACTGGTCGCTTAAAACCGACCAAAAAGACCATACGAGGTCTCGAACGCGAGCTCAAGATCTCATTGCTTGAGCCAGTGGGTCCTGTCCCAATTAAGACCTCTGCTGACATTGGAGCACATGGGCCAACTCTTGGGGATGTTGTCAAGGTCAAGCGCAAAAAACACAAGTCTTGAAGACTATTTGCGTATTGTGCAACACGAACCGAGAACAGCTCTTATATAGTATCTATACCCATATAATATAGTGTGGATTTGGATACTTCCCCGACATTGCATTTCTGGGAGACACGTTATCCAGCGACCAGCCAGCATTCCATCTTTCGGGTGATACCATAAATGGCACATTCTAGCTTCAATACAGACCTGTTCCGCCTCGTGGTTGAAGAGATCGCAGGTAAAGAAGGAGTTGACGTGGCTACAGTTCTCGTCAATGTTGAAGAGACCACAGATGAGGAGATTGCCACCAAGACCGATCTCAAACTCAATATAGTCAGACGCATCCTTTACAAATTGCATGATAATCATCTTGCCTCTTATCGACGGATTCGCGATACTGACACCGGCTGGTTTCTCTACTATTGGAAGATCGATCCGCGTAAGGCGCAAGCCCTCGTGAACCGAAAGAAACGAATGGTTCTCAGTCTTCTCGAACAGCGATTGGAACACGAGGCTAATAATGAGCTCTATGCGTGTGTGAATCGCGACTCTCCCCCTGTCCCCTTCGAGGAGGCCATGAATCTGTCTTTCCGTTGCCCCGTGTGTAACGGGTTACTTCAGTATGTGGATAATGAACGCACGATCTCTTTTCTGAGAAAGCAAGTTGAAGAGCTTCGTGCGGATCTAGAAGCCACATCCTCCATGTGAGCCTTTATCATGTTCACTCTAGACGAACTCTTCACTTTTGAGGAATCTCTATGCAGAAGATTATTTTGAAGGTTAGAGCGTACGGCCCGTATACAAATCGCCTTCTGCGGGGTATTGAACAGTCGATACAGAACAAGTTTACAGAACTTGATGTCTCATTATCGAAGATTCGAACAAATAAACGCGGATACATCATGATCTCTCTCACTGGTGATGATGAAGTCTTTGCCGCCAATCTTCTTCGCAAGGAGTATGGTACACCTCTCTCCCTTGATGATGTGACTTCTTCACTCGTCACAACTGGTTGGCTCGTTGATGTCGGCACAGTCGGGTACGGCCTCTACGTCGATATCGGTATTACAGGTAATACTGATCATGCTGTTGTTGATGTACTTGTCCCCCTTCATCGATTACGGGAACAACTAGACATGCCACGAAAGTCCCTCAGACTTATTGCAAAGACATTTGCACTTGTAGATAATCTCCCAGTCGAGATTGCAATTTCCAATGTGGATCGATATAACTCGACTGTTGAAGGATCACTGTCTGAAACTTTTCTAGACCGGCTTACGTTCTGGATAAATGACGAACATGAGCGTCTTTTTGTATTTGGCGCCAATTATTCAATGATCGAATCCACATTGAGGAAGACTCATCATCTAGAAGATATCTACGAAGTCGAGTCATTGGGGCTTCATGAGCACATTCTCGTCTGTAAGCGCAGCACACGTGCCTCTGGAATTATCGCTGCGATCGGGCCGAGACTTCGTGGAGTTCCAATGCATCTCTTCATTCCGCGTGAGATTAAGGCGATGCGAGATGCCTCGACTTGACCGTTGGCTGGTCGATCATGGATACTTCCCCTCACGACAGTCTGCTAAGCGCGCCATAGATTCGGGGAATGTATTGCTCAATGGTATGATCCCCAAGCCTGCGACAAAGGTTCGATCCGGTGATGAGGTCCACGTATCAGAACACTATCTTACACGGCCATTTGGATACTACAAGCTGAGGGATATTGACTCTCGTGTCGCATACGACCTTATTCCACGAGGTTCACATGTTCTCGACATCGGTAGCTCGGCTGGCGGTTTTCTGTGGTATGCTCATGATCAAGGTGCGACTGTCATAGGTATAGAGATCTCGTTTGAGTTTGTGGAAAAACTGCGGTTTCTTGTCAGAACTTTGCCAAACGCATCTATTATCATGGCAAATGCTTTTACAATAGATCCAACAAGTCTTGCAAAACTTGGGACTCTTGACACTCTCCTCATTGATGTTTTGACTGATTGGACCGGCTCACTTCATCTATTGCAACGGTTTTTCCCTCTTCTCAGACTTGGTGGTCGGTTCGTCCTTGCGATTAAGATTCGCCCCAACGATCCTGTAGTACCTATGATTGTTCAAGAGGTCAGGTCTCTTGCTCCTTCGGCAAGGCTAATTGTGTTGTCATCAGAACGTCAAGAAGTTCATATTGTTGGAACATCATCTTGAGACCACTGAGCAATTCTTTTATTGGTCACATCATTCCCTATCTTAGGGGCGGTAGTCTAGCCCGGCCTATGACGACTCGCTTACACCGAGTAGATCACGAGTTCAAATCTCGTCCGCCCCACCAGATCCGTCCTCCCCATTACCTACTAAAAAGCGGAGAGCTCTACGGGAAAAACCTAGGGGTCACAATGGCCTGTCTTGCACAACAACTCTGCGGGAGTTGCCGAGCCAGGTCAAAGGCGGCAGACTTAAGATCTGCTCCCGTAGGGGTTCGCGGGTTCAAGACGCCTCTCGGATTTAGAGGGCGTGGAATTCCCGCCTCCCGCACCATCTTACTCATATCGTGAGAGTGATCACAATGGCATTTCCGAATCTACCTTTTCCTCCTGGTTTCCTGTGGGGCAGTGCAGCGTCCGCGCATCAGACCGAGGGAGGTAATCATAACGACTGGTCCGAATGGGAGCGTATCCCTGGAAAGATCAAAGATGGAACTACTTCCTCTATTGCCTGTGATCACTACAACCGCTATGAAGAGGACTTTGACCTTGCTCAATCCCTTGGTCATCAGGTTCACAGGTTCTCCGTGGAATGGAGTCGTATTGAACCAGCTAGAGGGCACTGGGAAGACCATCAACTTGACCACTATAGAAAAGTCGTAGAGGCGCTTATTGCGCGTGGTATTCAGCCAATGGTCACGCTCCATCATTTCACCAATCCTCTCTGGTTTCGAGACCTCGATGCATGGCTCAATCCGGAGAGCCCAGAACTCTTCGCCCCCTATTGCCGGAAGGTCGCCGAGGCTCTCTGTGATTATGACATCATCTGGAACACTATCAATGAGCCGATGGTCGTGTCCGTTGTTGGATATCTCTTTGGGGAATTTCCCCCCGGCCTCCAAGATTATGGTAAGACTCTCACCGTTGCAAAACACCTGCTTATGGCCCATGGGCAGGCTGCCACTCAGATCCGTGAGGTGTATGAGGAGCGAGGGCTTGAACAGCCTCAGATTGCCCCTGTGATCAGTGCCTCTTATTTCATGCCAGCTGATTCCTCTAATGAGGAGGATGTTGAACTTGCCCAGTATTACAATGAACTGTATAATCATGTGTGGATCAATGGTGCAGTGAGGGGCGTCTTGCCTGAGCCATTAGGTGACGGTTCACGATACGCACCACTTGAACGATCAACAGACTTTATCGGTCTCAACTATTACAGTAGAGTTCTCGTGTCTTCCAAGATCGATTTTCTGGCTGGTGAAGAACCCCCCAAAGATCCTCATCTAGAACGGTGTGAGGGTCTCGATTGGGAGGTCTATCCGGAGGGATATTATCATGTGATGAAAGACATGTGGACTCGATACAAGACTCCTATCTTTCTCACAGAGAACGGGATTGGCACCTCCGATGACTCGTTACGATGCCGATATATTCTACGACACTTGCAGCAAGTGCATCGTGCGATCAATGAAGGAATAGATGTGCGTGGCTATCTGGTGTGGTCGCTCACTGACAACTTTGAATGGGCTCACGGATATAGTAGTCATTTTGGTCTTGTCGAAGTTGATTACAAGACTCTTGAGCGCCGACCACGAGAGAGTGCATATATGTTCCAAAAAATCATCCAAGATAACGGTGTGTCCTCTGAACTTCAGATGCAATATCTGGCTCCTGACCAGTAGCGATATCACCGTATCGCAAGCCTGATAATGAGGGCACATTGCGTGTGCATGATGCCAATTCATACATTCCTCTCTGCAATGGGTCTTATCCTTCTCTCAGAGCTCGGTGACAAGACCATGTTCACAACATTGTGCCTTAGTGCGCAGCAGCGCCGCCCCATGACTGTTCTCTTGGCATCGATGTTGGCATTGACCGTGGCCACGGTCCTTGCTGTAATTGTGGGCGTACTCCTTGCAGCCTCCCTCCCCCTCTCAATTATCATCCCTCTCTCGGCCTCATTATTTATCATCATGGGCATCATCACTCTTCGCGCTGACGAGTCCAGTCTGGTCTGTGAGAACAATTCACCAAGTCGTTTTGTCAATATGTTCTCTCTTGTTCTCTTTTCAGAGCTTGGAGATAAGAGTCAGATTGTCATTTTTGCTCTCTCATCAACTACCATGTTCCCCCTGCTAGTAGTGCTTGGTGCACTTGTCGGATTTCTGATAGTCAATACAATTGGGGCCATCATTGGGCTTCAGCTTGCAGAACGGCTTCCCGTGCGTCGTGTGCAAATTGTGACAGGTCTTGTCTTCATCTTCTTTGGTATTGTCACACTGCTTGGAGTCATATGAATTCCCCTGACACAACATGAACAATTACTAGCGAAAGTTTATGACTGCGACAAAGATGTGACTCATACCGCGAGGTGTGACCGGTGGTCTATGAAGAGTCCGGCTATAGTGGTATTGTATTGGATGCACTTACCAAGATTGGAGCTCAGATTGGTGATCGTATATTGATTACTAATCAAGATAGTGAGTACCAAGGTACTCTCATGCCTCGGGCCCAGATTGGGACTGACCCGGGTCATCTTGTGATTAAGATGGACAATGGTTACAACGTGGGAGTCCGTGTCAGTGATGCGACTACAATCTCGCTCGTATCCAAGGCACGAAGGCGTCGTATCTCACGAAGTAGTGACGAATTTACTCCATCTGATGATCTGCCTACTGTTGCTGTTCTCAGCACTGGAGGGACTATCGCTAGCAAGGTTGACTATCGTACTGGTGCTGTCAATCCGGCATTGACCGCTAAAGATCTCTATGATGCAGTTCCGGAACTGAGAGATTTTGCAAATATTCAGGCCAGTGTGATCATGAGCAAATTCTCAGAGGATGTCACTCCCTCTGATTGGGTTCTTATCGCTAAGAAAGCGGCCTCTGTGATCCGACGGGGTGTTGACGGGGTCGTCATTGCTCATGGAACCGATACTCTTGGCTTCACTTCGGCTGCTCTGTCTTTTGCGCTCCAAGATCTTCCCATCCCCGTGGTCATGGTCGGGTCTCAACGATCATCAGACCGACCATCTTCTGATGCGGCGCTCAATCTGATTGCAGCTACACGAATTGCATCAGCCGCTGATGCTGCTGAAGTATTGCTTGCCATGCATGGCACCCCCGACGACACGGTTGTTCTTGCACATAGAGGAACCCGCGTACGAAAATGCCATACAAGCAGACGCGATGCCTTTCAGTCCATTGATGCTTCACCTATCTTCTCAGTTGAGGGGGATAGCATCAAAGAGCTCTCCCCTCCGCTTCAACGACGGGACCCCGGCCGGCGCCTCAAAGTCCGGGCCCGGTTCGAAGAGAAGGTTGCCCTCATCAGAGTCCATCCGGGTATTTCCTCTCGTCTAATAGACCATCTTGTCTCAGATGGGTATCGCGGGATCGTCCTTGAGGGAACTGGTCTTGGTCATGCGCCTGAGACCCTCCTCTCTTCACTCAAAGGTGCAATTGATGAGGGTGTAGTAGTTGCTATGACCTCTCAGTGTATCTGGGGCCGTATTGACATGAATGTCTATCGTACTGGTGTTGAGCTCCTAGATATTGGTGTGATTCCGTGTGGTAATATGCTTCCTGAGACCGCCCTTGTCAAATTGATGTGGGTCCTTGCAAACGTCAAAGCATCTGATCGTATCCGAACGGAACTACTGCATCCCCTCTCTGGAGAGATCACGTCGCGCACAGAGCTCTCTCTACAGTCTATCCGGAGGCTTTGAACATGACTGATACAACTCATTATCATGATATTGGTCTGATGGTCGGTCTAGAGCTCCATCAACAGTTAGATACCCCTCGCAAGCTCTTTTGTCATTGCCCCCCTCTGATCAGAGACGATGATCCAGATGGTGGGTTCATCCGCAGGCTTCGCCCTACTCAGAGCGAGATGGGCGAGATAGATCCGGCCGCCCTCTTTGAGTTCAAGAAGCAAAAACGATTCTATTACGAGTACTATACAGATACCACCTGTCTTGTCGAAGCGGATGAAGAGCCGCCCCATGAGATTGATCCAAGCTCCATAGATATCTGTCTCATAATGGCCAGGTTCCTTAATGCTACACCCGTTGATGAGATTCATCCCATGCGTAAGATCGTCATTGATGGAAGTAACACTACTGGATTTCAACGTACTGCAATCATTGCACTGGGTGGCGCAATCGAGATAGATGGTGAGACGATTCATATTCAGACAATCTGCTTGGAAGAGGATGCAGCACGTAAGATTCGTGATGATGAGAAGAATAATGTGCGTGTCTATCGTCTTGACCGCTTGGGAATCCCTCTCATCGAGATTGCCACTGCTCCTGACATCCGAACCCCTCAACAGGCCCAAGAGGTCGCTCTCAGTCTGGGGCTTCTGCTCCGCTCAACGGGTCGTGTGCGACGTGGACTGGGCACTATCCGGCAAGATGTCAATGTCTCAATTCGAGGTGGCGGTATCATTGAGATCAAGGGCCTTCAACAACTCGATATGCTGGCGCGTGTGGTAGAACTTGAAGCTTTGAGACAGGAACGTCTTCTTGAGATTCGTGACGTTCTGGTGTCTCGAGGTGTCACTAAAGATTTCCTCCAACCTGATATTGTTGATGTGACCGAGGTGTTCCGAACAACCTCATCGAAGGTCATTCAAAAAGCGCTAAAGTCTGGTGGTTCAGTTCTTGCGATTCGGCTCATCGGTTTTCACGGTCTAGTTGGGCGCGAACTACAACCTGAGAGGCGGTTCGGTACAGAACTCTCGGACCACGCAAAGTTCTGGGGCGGTGTGGGTGGCATTTTCCATTCGGATGAGCTGCCAAAGTATGGCATTACCGCTGATGATGTCCAACAGGTTCGCCAGGTCACTGGCGCTGAAGATCTCGATGCAGTGGTACTTGTGGCTGCACCTATTACGAAGGGACGAAATGCCTTGAACGCCGTGATCCGCCGTGCGCAGGAGGCTCTTGATGGTGTTCCTTCAGAAACACGAATACCTCTTCCAACTGGTGCGTCAAAATATGCTCGCCCTCGTCCCGGAGCAGAACGAATGTATCCTGAGACCGATGTTCGCCCAGTTAAAATAACTCCAGCTCATCTGGCACGAATTGCACGAAATATGCCTGAAACCCTTGAGGAGAAAGAGGCTCGCTTTGTCCGCGAATTGGGTCTGAGCCAAGATCTGTCCGTTCAGATTGTCCGGTCATTGCATCTTGACCTCTTCGAGACCATTGTTCGCCAGATTGATGTGTCCCCTACTCTTGTAGCTGTCACCCTTGCGAACACGATCACCAGCCTTCATCGTGATGGAGTCCCTGTCGAGAATATTACTGAAGATCATTTACTCTCTCTCTTTCAGAGCATTGCTGAGGGAGTTGCTACCGCTCAGGCCATTCCTGATGTCCTATCCTATCTTGCTCAGCATCCCGATGTGTCTGTAGAGTCCGCCCTTGGCTCTCTTGGCCTTGGTGTTCTTGACTCTGACACCGTCAGAGATCTTATTCGCAAGATCGTTGAGGCACGTGCTGATTTCATTCGCCAGCAGGGGGAACGCGCTGTCGGAGGCATTATGGGTATTGCCATGAAAGATCTCCGTGGTAAGGCAGATGGCCAACTCGTCAAGCAGATTGTTACTGAAGAGGTACAACGAATACTCGAGTCCTAATAATCTCCCCTGTGTAAGTAGGTCTCTTGTAGTGCCCCTTGCTTGCCTCTAACTGCATGTGACAGTAAGCTTAATAGGCATACTCGTGACTCGCGTTTCAGCCGCGTACTACGTGGCCCCTCGCAGCCGCAGTGGCCTAGCCTGGTTAGGGCGCGAGACTCATAATCGTACCGAGAATCACTCGGTGGAACTATGGGGTCAATATAGTCTCAAGGCCCGAGATGAGATATCTCGAAGTCGAGGGCTCGAATCCCTCCTGCGGCACCATCTCTCTCAATCTGAGAAGCCTCGTGGCTTGTGCCACTGGCAATAATGCCCCAGTAGCAAAGCGGTCTACTGCGCCTGACTTGTAATCAGGAGATCGCGAGTTCAAATCTCGCCTGGGGCTCCATCTTTCTATTTTGGCGCTATTCGCATTCCGTTATTTATTTGGAACACGTGTTCTAAAGATTCCCGCTGCATCCGGTCCGTCCCGGGCGTTGGTCAGTCGTGTTATTACATGTAATACATGAGCGGACCGATGATTCAGGCGGTCTGATCCATTCTCCGGGCCGCATTCTCCAATGCCTCAATCAATGGCAGTTTCTTGCCTGTGAGGAAGGACATCGTTGCCCCGCCACCAGTACTGATATGCGTGATTCTATCGACGAGATCCATCCGTTCAGCCATTGCACTGACATGCCCCCCACCGACAACAGTGATACAGTCACACTCGGCGATGGCCTCCAGCACCTTGATAGTCCCAAACTTGAACTGATCCTTCTCAAAGAATCCCATTGGACCATTGGCAAAGGCAACTTTCGCCCCTCTGATGGCCGACCCAAAAATCTCCGCGGTGCGCGAGCCTATGTCGTAAAATGGATCCCCGTTCATCTCTTCGAATGAACACTCGACTCGGGCGCCATCACGCTCGACAGCGGCATCAGTTGGAAGTATAATGACATCAGGGTATTTGTCTACGAGCTCTTTTGCAACAGGCAGGATCTCCTCGAATCCCTTGATTGCAGATCCGTATTTTTCTGAGATCTTCTCACTTGCAATCAAAAACAGTGTACCAATCAGCCCTCCCAGAAGCACATTGTCGGCTCGGCCAATCTCAAGTAGCTTCTTGATCATCATGACCTTATCCGGTACCTTACTGCCTCCCAAGACAAGAATCCATGGGTGTTTGTCTGTTGAGAGTATCTCGGTCAGGGTGCGCACTTCCTTCTCCATGACTCGCCCGGCCACGGATGGAAGAACTGTGGTGAATCCCACAATTGATGGTTGAGACCGATGGGCGGCACCAAATGCGTCATTGACGAACAGATCAAAGAAGGGATAAAGCTCTTGGACAATTGGCTCCCTTGCTACTTCTTCGATCGGCCCTTTTCTCATCTCGCCATCGAACATTCTCACATTTTGAAGAACAAGTATCTCTCCAACCTTGACTGTTTCAATGGCCTTTTTGGCCTTCTCTCCAAAGATGTCATCGACGAAATGAGCATTAAATCCCAGTTGACGTAGGATCTCAGTGTGTTGTTCCAATGAGATAAAATCATCACTCCCCGGCCTCCCCTGATGTGCCATCAGGACCACTCTGGATCGCTCCAGCTCGTGGAGTGTAGGAGTCATGGCTCGTATACGTGAGTCGTTAATTATTTTCTTGGTCTCTGGGTCAAGGGAACAGTTCATGTCAACACGAATGAGAATCCTCTTTCCCTCAAGCTCAACGTCGTCTAATGTCTTGAACGGCAGGTTCATCGCTCTTTCACCATCGGTCTGTTCAAAGGCAATACTGTGATGTTCTTTCAAGGTAGTACTCTGGGCATGTCCCTAGGTACTGACGAGGCGTTCAAGTAGAGCTATAAAAAGCCTGCCTGCAAGACCACAGCTGAATCTTGACCTCATCATGCAATTCTTTATGTGGTATTTGTGCACCGTATTCTTAGTCGACTCGTACGAGTAATGTGGCAGTATTACAAAGTAACAAGACTCACAAGAAAGCTAAAATACTGCACATGGTACTCAAAAATGTAAGTCGTACCAGTAGTAGGTGATATCATTTGCAGCTAGATACGTATTTCCAATACGTGTACGGATTCTTTAATGCCCTCTCTGATGCCCTTCAACCATTAGGTATTCCCTTTGGACCTGGCGATTGGTTCTTTCTTATCTATACCGCCGTATTCATAGTGATTATAGTTGCACTGGTGCGACGAAGCTCTAGTGGTAGTGTGATCCCCCGTGGGGTCAGACAGATCATCGCCTCAACTGGCGATGTATCAGCCGGGATCTCTGGTGCGAAAAAAATCACTTTTGTACACACCCCAGGTGATGCTCTGGTCTTCTTAAAAGTCGAAGAAAATGCTATACAGCAGGCTCTCTCTGCTATAGACTTCTATGCATCCAAGGGCGAAATCGATGAATCGATGCATGACAAACTTGCCGCTACATACAAATCGCGTCTTGAAGCAGTACGCTCTGCTATTGCTAAGAATGAGGAATTGAAAGAGATTCTTGACACATCGACCGCTGTTGATCGGGCTCGTTCTGATTATCTGCGAAAACTCGCAGCAATGTCGGGCACGGCTGTCGAAACCGAGGGAGAATCAGCTGGACCCCCAAGCGTTGGGCCCCCTGGCTCTGTTGCTACGGCCTCCTCTGGACCTGCTTCTTCTAGTAGTGGTGCTCCCAGTGGTGGACCTCCAGGTGGTGGGCCTCCGGGCGGTGGACCTCCAGGTGGTGGGCCTCCGGGCGGTGGACCCCCAAGTGGTGGACCTCCAGGTGGTGGGCCTCCAGGTGGTGGACCTCCGGGTGGTGGTGTTCCCAGTGGTGGGCCTCCAGGTGGTGGACCTCCGGGTGGCGGTGCCCCGAGTAGCGGATTACCAGGGGCTAAAACACCGGGTGGTGGGTCTCCAGGCGGTGGTGCTCCTGCGCGATCATCTGGCGGTGGGCCAAAGAGTTCCTTGCAGTCTGAGATGCTTGCAGAGATGGAACGTCTCAAGGCCTTAATGAGTGGCGAATGATTGTCGCCAGTTTACAGTAAATTATGGAACGGTACGGATTTGTGAATTCGTGCCGAATCTCTTACTAATGATTCAGGAGTTTCAATACGTGTCTCATGCAAAGAAACATGCTGCCGAGAGCGCCCTCAAATTAGTGCCTTCTGAGGGGGTCATCGGACTGGGTAGTGGTTCAACGGTTGCAGTATTTGCAGAACTTTTGGGGCAACATATCTCTGAAGGTCGCTCCCATGTTGCTGTTGTGCCCAGTTCATTTCAGGCGTATCAGTTAGCGATAACCCATAATATTCCCTTGACCAACCTTGATCTCTCTCCAGAACTTGACCTGACCGTAGACGGTGCGGATGAGGTGGATCGGGATCTCAATCTCACAAAGGGTGGTGGCGGTGCGCTATTTCAAGAGAAGATAGTGGCCTCTGCTTCTAAGCAGCTCGTAATAATCATTGATGAGTCCAAGCTTGTAGACCGTCTGGCATCACGTTTTTTGATACCTGTCGAAGTGCTTCCGTTCTCTCTTGGAGTCGTTATGCGTAAGATTCGTGACATGGGCATCTCTCCAATACTTCGAGAGGCACAACGAAAAATGGGCCCTGTTGTGACCGACAATGGAAACTTCATACTTGACCTCAAGTTTCCCTCTCCGATTGAGGACCCTCTCAAGATTGCAATTGACCTGAAAATGATCCCTGGTGTCGTTGAGACCGGAATCTTTCCACACATGGCACATGAGGTACATGTCGGTACTGATGATGATGTATACGTGCTCACACGTCAGTCATGAACAAGATATGGCGGGCCCGGCCGGATTCGAACCGGCGATTACCAACTATCACCTGACTGCACTCAGCAGTCAATAGGAGGCTGGTGCCCTATCCATGCTAGGCCACGGGCCCTCAAGCAATCTTCCCATTGAGTGGATTGTTAAAGTTTTTGACACATGGGCGGATTGATTGATTGATTGATTGATTGATCGTTGGATGGATAGTCTCAAGACCGTCCGGCCCCAGAAGGTATTCACGCAACCTTTGCCGTGATCACCGCATCCGCCTCAACCGCATCAATCAATGCCTTTCCCTGTTTGGTGCGGATTCTTATGGAACTCTCACCATTTCGCCCTATCACTGTAGTAAAGAGGTACTCGTTGTCTGCATAGACCTCCACACGTTGCTTGGCATATTTTTTGCCTGCACTGAGCGTGATCTTCTTCTTTGTATAACTCACCGAAACCGGGACGGTCTCTCCTGTCTGTCCTCTTCTATATTCTCGCTGTGCGGCTGGTCTTCTGACTCCTCTCTCCCCTCTGACAGGAGTCACCACTCTCTCTCCACCAAAGGTGAACATCTCGTATTCGAGAACTCCCTCTTCAAAGTCACGGACCTCTACAACTGGTCTTGCAAGGTCTCGTTGGGAACTGCTCATTCCTGTGGGGAGCTTGACCTTGAGCGATAAGGATGAGACCTTGGCGACACGCCCCGCCTCGATGTGAATGACCGTGTCTACCGTGCTTGGGACCTGTCCCAGTTCGACCCGCCCCCCATGTGTCAATCTCTGGATCGCATCGATTGCGGATCCTGCATGAACAACTCCGACCATGCCCACTCCTGCCGAACGAAGGTCCGAATACGCTTGAAAGTCGGAGTTCTTGCGTAGTTCGTCGTAGACTACATAGTCTGGTCTGACAAGAAGCAAGATATCTGCGGCCTTCTCCATACTACCATCCAGTGGTGAATATTGCACAATCGCCTCACTGACCTGAAGGTCACGCGGTTGCTCCAGTGTCTTGACCACATTCCCCTGTGAACTGTAAAACTCCGCCAGTGCGGCAGCAAATGTGCTCTTTCCGGAGCCCGGCGACCCTGAAACGAGAATCCCCTCGGCTCGGGTCTCAAGCCGTTTCATCAACTTGGGACTCAAATGATAGTCTTCGATCGAGAGCTTGATGATCGGCCGGATCGCAGATATCTCATATTTGTCTGCAAACGGCGGCATGGCTATGGCAATTCGCAGGTTGCGCAGTTGGACGACCGCTGCGCCCTCCTCCTCGATCTCAATAAACGAGTTTCTGTCATTTCTGGCGCTCTCCATGATCGCATTTGCAAGGAGGTCTAGTTCCTCATGTGTCAATATCTCATCTGACAGGTCAACGAGTGACCAGTCTCCGGGAGCACCTCGCTTAGCCCGTGGAGGATTGTTCTCAATAAGATGAACGCTCATTGTATGTTGGTCGAAGTAGGACTCTAAGACAGAGATGTCCCCCTCATCATCGTACCAGTCACTCATTCTCATTCGTACTCCTATTATCCAAAATGACTTGAGCCACCCGGTAAAAGTTCACCTCTCCATTCTGGTCAACTAGTGCGAAGGCCAGTTTTTTTCGGGCTGACGCAGCCGTCTGTGTGACCATGTCGAGGTCATGGAGTGATATCGGTTCCCCGTCCTTCAGCATGTAGATCAATTGATTTGCCGAGGCAGTTCCCGGTCTGTCGCCTCGCGCATATACTCGATAGCCAATTCCACCCCCAAAACCTTGACGCACAGCATATCCTCTACTTCTAAGGTCTCGAAAGACAAGATATTGCGTCCAGAGGTCTGGGTTTGTTGGGAACAGACTGTTGACAATCTCGCGAGCGCTCAGCTTCACTCCATCCGGGGTTCTGACCACGATTCGCTTTCTCTCTAAGAGATGCAGAATCTCAACAGGAAGGAGCTCAAGTTCGCCTTCCTTGAGGCGCGTGCCATATATGCCCTGCTGTGATATTCTATCCGCATCCGGACCGGATATGTATGCCTTGCCATCACGAAACATGGCCTCTGCGGGTTCCTCTTCGACCTCCTCCTCTGGTATGGGCTTCTCAGAGTCCACTGGGGTCTCGGGTTCCTTGACGTGATCGGGGTCCGCTGGCGGTTCGTTATCCGGTTCCAACTGAATCACTCGCCTCGGTGATTTCGTCAATCATGGAGTTAATAACTCTTCGAAGGTGGCTCGAAAAGACCTAAAACCTAGTCCTGCTCCTCAGAAGGTGTGAACGACACCGATTCCCTTGCAGCAGCCCTCCTTGACTTTCTCTCAGGCGGCCGTCGAATTGCAATATTGGGTATTGGGAATGACCTCCGTCATGATGATGGGCTTGGACCCTTTGTTGTCACCTCTCTCCATCTCTCCCATCCCTCACTTATGATCGAGAATGTTGGTTCGGTGCCCGAGGCCTTTGCCCGCCCAATTGCAGAATTTGGTGCTGACCGTGTCATCTTAGTTGATGCGGCCGATATGCGAAAGCCCGTTGGTCATACTGAGTTGATCACGAAAGATCGGATTGGTGGAATTGCAATCAGCACGCATCACATGCCTCTCTCCTTCTTGATGCTGTACCTCGAGCAAGAGACCGGCGCAAAGACTGTGCTGCTGGGCGTCCAGCCTCAGAACATTGACTTTGGTGAGGGCCTTACCCCCGAAGTGGATCGGGTTGCTCGTAACATTATTAGTCTTCTTGACCGTGTACTGGCAGAGTATATTCGAGGAATTGACAATGTTTCGGACAATTGAATGGCTCGACTCTAATACGGTTCGGCTGGTCGATCAGACAAAGCTACCACTCAAGGTCGAGTTTATCGAGACCTCAAGTCATGAGCGGATCGCTCAGGCAATCAAGATCATGGAGATACGTGGGGCTCCGGCAATTGGAGCAGCAGCAGGAATGGGCATGGCGCTTGCAGCTCTTGAGAGCGACGCCACCTCCAAAGATGCACTTCTTGCCGCTCTCGAGACCGCTGCCCAGACCCTGAATACACGGCCCACTGCTGTCAACCTCACATGGGCAACTTCTAGGATGCTTCAGGTCGCGAGGGCTACTGATGGTGATGTGGCGACCATCACCCAGAGGCTCATTGAGGAGGCAAAGGAGATTGCCGAGGAAGACATCAGGATGTGCCGTCAGATCGGTGAGAACGCGCTCTCGTTGATCAAATCGGGCTCCACTATTCAGACCATCTGTAATGCCGGTTCTCTCGCCACTGTTCATCTTGGTACTGTTGGTGCAGTGATCCGTGTCGCCCATGAGAAGTATGGGAACATTCGAGTGTATGCAGCGGAGACCCGCCCGCGACAACAGGGCGCTCGACTAACGGTGTTCGAGATGATGGAGGACAATATCGATACCACCCTCATTACAGATGGGATGATCGGTACTGTCTTTCGAGAGGGGCGTGTTGACTGTTGCGTGGTGGGTGCTGACCGTATTCTTCGGACAGGGCACGTCACCAACAAGATCGGTACCTACACAATGGCGATCACCGCAAAATATCACGGGATCCCCTTCTATGTTGCGGCACCCACTTCTACAGTGGATATGGAGACCGATGTCGAGAGTGTTGTCATTGAAGAGCGGTCCGCCGATGAGATCCGAGTCATCAATGGCGAATATATCACAGTCCCAACGGCCAAGGTCTATAACCCCGCCTTCGACATCACCCCTCCTGAACTGATCACCGCGATCATCACGGACCGTGGCGTTGTGATGCACCCGACCGAGGAAAAGATGCGTGAGTTGTTCGGCCAGTGAATTTTGCAGCCAACAATGTCTCAGGCATCTTGATCTGGTCGTCTTCCCAATAGAAGACCTTAAAGGGAATTCGCCCTCCATCCTCACTGCAAGGGCGCGTAGTCTAGTCTGGATAGGGCGCCAGCCTTCGAAGTTGGATGTCCCAGGTTCGAATCTCCACCCATCTTCTGGGTCGTGCGAGAGTCCTGGCGCGCCCGCCATCCTCTCATTTCTTGCCGAGTTTCTTGCTCCAGACCTCTATAAAGTACTCACGCGACCTGTCGTAGGTCCTCTCTGCATCTTCAGGGAATAGGCATCCCGGAAGTTCATTATGTCGCCTATGATATGCTATGCAGTCGCAGCAGTAGCCTTTTCGCGAGCATCCCGGGTATGTACACGTGCAGCGGCTCAAATTTCTCTCAACGTTGCATACTCGACTGGTCATGATCATCACCTCATCCCATACCTCGGCACATAAAGCCTGATTGGTCACACCTCATTGCACCTGTCCCTTGTATGCGGTTCTCTTCATTGCCACCTGTTCCATCCCCCATCCCACAAGATTGAATGTCATATGGATCACTATCGGAATCACAATACTTGCGGTCATCACGAACATGATTCCCGCAATGGCCCCCAGGACTCCGGCGCCTCCTGCCATCAAGCTTGCCGACTCGCCCATCTGTCTGGCTGGCGTTATGTGCACCAGTCCAAAGACAATTGCCGCCACAATGCAGCCAATCGATACTGGAACTGTCCCCAACCACATCACGTATGGAGCAAAATGATCAATATACTGTTGGAGGGCTCCTCTAAAGACAAACTCCTCTGCGATACTGGCAATAACGACTATGAGAATGATAAAGGTCCTGAGGTCCGGACGAGGCCTGTCTTCAGGCGCTACCTTGCTCAGCCTCGTCTGTATTCCTGTGACGATGCTCCCTGCTATCACACCTACGATCAGAGATGTGATGATGTGTTCCCAGCTCGGAAAACGGCAGCCCCACTCCGCAAGATCACCACCACTGCTGATCACAATCACTACGATTGCGGCCAGCAGTACAACCGGTCCAATTATGATATTTGAGCGCCAAGGTCGAGTCTCCATCTCTTGCAAATATCTGATTCGGTTGGTCAGCTTCATCAAGAGCATGAATGCAGTAGAATAGATTGCAAAAACAAGAATGACTCCAATGACTATCGCAAGTACTATCTCATACAATCACTATCTCCTCCGTTCTTGCGTCGTCGATGTTCTTCCTACTGAAGATCTTCGGGTTCTTCTGTTTTCGCCAACTGAGTAAACCTTTTATGACTAGGTAATTCAGCACCTCTCGCAATATCATACCATCTCTCTCGATAACGATGGGTATTGCATTATACATTCGTCACCAATGAGCGGGACGTAGCTCAACCTGGCAGAGCAACGGACTGTAGATCCGTCGGTTGGGAGTTCAAGTCTCCCCGTCCCGACCATCTCATTTTTGGTCGTTCTATCAGTAATACGCTGTAATTACAACGTGTTTTGTAGGCTTGTTCGAACCTCTTACTGATGATGAAGATGAGACCGTTAGAGACCAAGATCAAAGCGGGACTCAAGGAACAGGGCATCAATTGCCACACTGTGTTTCAGATGCCCGATCTTGATGAACCACGAGTCGTCATTGCCTTCAGTTCCAAGGAGAATCAGCGACTGACGCCCTCACGTGTGGAGCGTGCGCTCAACTCTCTTGGCGTTGGTGAGTTCAAGGCACAAGACAAGTTTCAGAGGCTCAGTGCAGCCTTTCTCCATCTTGAAGTACGGTTTGGGGCTCGGACTGAACGTACCATTCGGACCAGTGCTGAATGACTCGAGTGCATACATTCCCACGTATCACTTTCGTAGGAGTGATATACTCCTGTTCCGACACATACTCGGTGAATAGAGTGGATCTGCACTTGGATGGTCGATACTTTCTTGTCACTGCGGCGTCTCGAGGTCTCGGGTTTGGTGTTGCCCAAGCGCTCGTTGCTGAAGGCGCCTCCGTGACCATCTGTAGCCGGAATGAGAAGTCGCTCCAGACTGCTGTTGCCTCACTTGGCGATCGGGCAAGCTATGTGGTCGCCGACCTGACCCGCCCTGATGATATAGTCTCGTTGATCGCAAATGTGCGCGAGACCGCCGGACGGCTTGATGGCCTCTTTGTCAATGCTGGTGGTCCTCCCCCGGGCCCCTTTGAGTCCCTCTCGGATCACGATTGGCAGTCGGCCTTTGACCTCAATCTCATGAGTGCCGTGCGGCTCACACGAGAATCGCTTCCCCTGCTTCGGGACTCGGATGCACCATCCATTCTGTACAGTACCTCGATCTCAGTAAAGGAACCGATCGATAACCTGTTGTTGTCCAATGCCGTCCGTCCAGCCGTCATCGGAATGATGCGTACGCTTGCACGGGAGCTTGCCCCCGATCCGATCCGGGTCAATGCCGTCTGTCCGGGATATGTCCGTACGGACCGTGTGAAGGAACTCCTGTCCAAGAGTCCCTCGCGCGAGGCTGAGATCGTCCGCGATATCCCCCTTGGCCGAATGGGTACTCCCGAGGAGTTTGGCGCGTTTTGTGCGTTCCTCCTCAGTCCGGCAGCTAGCTATGTGCATGGGGCGGTCCTCCTCATCGATGGCGGGCTCTATCACGGTATGATGTGATCTCATCATTCCCTCTCTCATCGCGAGAAACTACTCAGAGCGCACGGTAGTTAGTGATTACGTCTTAGACCGTTGGCCAAAAGGCGTGATTGGAATCATTCCTCATCATGCCCGAGATTCCACAGGTCCCTCTGGGCGATACGCTCTAGCGCTCTCTGAGCGTATGTGCGTATCTGTACATCCTCATCCTCTATCAGGCGCTCCAGATTTGCCGCAGCTGGCGGATACGGTGTCACACCAAGCGCCCAGACCGCCTCACGCCTGACATCAATATTTGGTGACTCAAGGGCCTCCGTTATTGCCCGGAGTATGATCTCTGACCGTTTCTCCGCGACCAGCCTGATGAGTCGCACCTGTTCCTCTGGTTCGAAGGTCCTGATCGCATTCGCCAGGCCCTGGAGTGCCCGTGTGTCATCCATGTCCCTGAGTCCTCTGATCGCCCAGTCACGGACTTGACTTGCCCTGTCCTCTAAGGCTGCAAGAAGGCAGCAGGTGGCCTCTGGTATTGAGATCTTTGCCAAGGACCATGCAGCAGCCTGCCGCACCTCTTCATCAGGGTCTCCCAGTACTGCACACAGGGTTCCAATACTCTCGTCATCGGCCACGTTCGTGAGTGCAAAGATTGCCTCCCGCCGAAGACCGACCTCCTCCTCTCTGTCACGGACGATCCTTCGAATCCGTTGCCCATGTCCCTGTGGGTCCGTACTGGCCAAGATGTGGAGAACCCACTTTTTGCTCTCAAACTCTGCATCTTGCAGATCCAGAATCTCTGCGACCTCCGCATTGAGAATGTCGAGCCTGCTTCTGTAGAGTGCCTGTAACCCCTTTAGGTGCAATCGTGGGTTGCGGTCTCTGATCGCCAACCGAATGATCTCGATGGCAGCTCTATCAGGGAGGTGATCCACTATGTCTAGAATAAACTGTTTGGTCTTGGTGTACGTATCGCCAGCCCCAAACAGGCGGCCAAGTTCCTCTACGAACTGTGCCTCATGTTCACTGATATACTCAGCTGCACCAGCATGATCGCCACGTTCTATAGCATCAACAAGGCTCTCTATCAACTCGGTCACACATACGTCTTCACATCTGACGGTTTAGCCTTTCCTATCTGCCTAGTAAATCTTGAACGCCCTCGCATGAGGTAGACGGAACCACTCCTTCTCGGGAGCATATCTTCTGAGCGCATGATAGACTGCAAACTGAAGCGTGATAGTGTTCACGAGCGCCTGCGCAAGAGGGGTCTCTATTGTTGGTGTACTGGGCGCGTGGAGGTGATACGACCTGAGTCCCAGTCTCTCCCACAGGACTCGCACAAAGGCAATGTCCCTCTCAGTGGTCGGCGTGTCGGCTATCAGGACTGCCAGATCCCCCTCCTGTGTCGGAAGGCTCCCATAATGCTGAAACTCCTCTCTCTGGACTGCGATCCCCTGTGTGAGGGAGGTCTCGTTCATCTTCATCATTCCCAGCTGCGCAGCCACAAAGTTCGGCCCCTCAGAGATGAAATATGCCTTCTGCTCCGTACTGATCAGTTCGGAGATCACTCGCCCCTCCCCCTCTGCGGCATGAAAGATGACTCCCATTTCTCTCTTCACACTCTGCAAGTCTCTCTCATACCGTTCGCTCTTGAGCTGTCCCGCAACTCCTAGAAGGAATGCCATCGCGGCGGTGGTCGGTGCAGTCGGGATGATGTCGTAGGTCTCCACGCCTGTCTCTGTCAGCCAGCGGTCCTCTACAACGTTGTTGATCTCTCCTTGCCCGTTGTCCGTGAGTGCCAGTATGTGTGCCCCCTGGTGCGCTGCAACCTTTACTGCATCAATTGTCGCAAGGCTCCTCCCGGATGCTGTGATCCCGATCACCAGGCACCGCTCATCAAGATGAATGCGCCGTACATCCGGTGCCGGCATTGCCAGCGCATTGAATCCCTCCTGTAGCAGGGCCCACGCTCCATACTCCGCGACTGCATACGAGTCACCACAACCTGTCAAAACGATCAATCTTTTGTCTTGAATGATGTCCGTCTCAGTCTCGCTCCCACCTGCTAAGGCCTTGGGGATTGTCCTCTCCTGCAGGTGCAACGCTCGTCCACACTGCTCGACAAAATTACTCACCATCTCTGTGACCTCTCGACTGTACCGTTACTATTGTTACTGGGCTCGTATTCTACTCTAGTCGCTCCTTTTTAGCATGACGACTGAACGCGGACTATGGCGTGTACCGGTTCTATCGTACCGCGGCGCTGCGTGAGTTCCTCCGGTACCCCGTGGAGACCGGTGAGGCGCTCCTCGTGACGGACAGCGAGCACCACCCGCAGCGGCGACAGCGGGTGAGTTGGCGTCCGGACAAGGACATCCGGTATGGTGTCGTCACGACAGCCATAGGTGATCTCGACCTGTCGCTCGTGGAGCCGTGGGTGCTCTCGCATCGGGAGCCCTTTGATCCCCCGCTCGGGCTGCCGGCCAACGTGGACACCCTGCTGGCGTCGATGACCGGCCTCACGCTGACGCTGCGGTGCAGCCCCCTAGAGCCAAGTGACGGCCGCGTGCCCTGGTCTTGGCGGGTGCACGTCGCGCCTCCGGAACGAATGGACATGGGCGGCCTGCGTGAACTCTCCACTGCGCCCCTGAGCCTCCGGCAGGTGGTGTTCCTCGCTCAGAGTGGGGGGGTCTATGACACCGTGCGCGGGCGGTCGTACGCTGTCCGGGTAGTGATCGAGGGGCTTGATGGCGGCACCCGTCTTCCCGCGTGGGTGTGGGAGTATCGCGCCTTTGCCGAGGCCCTCGAAGAGGCGGGGTATCATGGTGTGTACGATGATCCCGGGGACGGCGTGGCCGGAGGTCCAGACTATGACTGGGTGCCAGATGAGGCCGGAGGTCCAGACTATGACTGGGTGCCAGATGAGGAACTGATGGCTGCGGAAGCGTCAGCAGCAGCAGAAGAGGAGGAGGGGGAGAAGGAGTCACGACCAAGCGAGCAGCTCGACAGGACACGCTATGAGGTCATCGAATGGGTGCGAAGGCCTGACGGGCCGGTCCTACGGTTATGGGACACGTCCGAGGGCCACGCCCGTGAGGTCCAGCTGCATCTCTCACTGAGCGACCTGCACCGTAGCGGCATCCATCTAGAGTCTCTTGACGAGCTCCTGTCCATGCTCCTGCACATGCAGGGAATCGAGCTGGATGATGAGTTATACGACACAGTGAGGACTTCCTTTGAGGTGTTTCTCAGAGCGCAAGGGGTCCGCATATTCAGTGACTGAGCTCCTACTCACACCTACCATACCTAGGAAGATGAGGCGGAAGAGGGGGCTGAGTGGGCAAGGTCTCGTCTGAGAGAGGCTGCACGAAGGCCATAGACGCGGCCGGAGAAGGAGGCCAGCAGGGCCATGAGGTCCGCTACGAGTTCCTCCTGTGGTGACCGCGCCTGTGCCTCATAGAGCACTACCAGCTGCACACCGTAGTCAGAGAGGAGCCGTTCGAGGAGCGAGACTGCAAAGCGTGCAAGTCGGTCCCGATGAGTGATAAGGACTGTATGAATGCGCCCGTCACGAGCAGCACGGAGGAGCCGCAGAAGGCCTCGCCGCCGACGCATATTCAGTCCTGACCCCACATCTGTGACGACAAGGGGCGTTCCCCGGTAACGGTCACGAGCAGTCTGGAGGAGCAGGGCCTGCTGGCGGGCAAGATCCCCGTCGCGGGCCTGTCTATGGGAAGAGACCCGCGCATAGACCGCCACAGTGGGAGGCTGACGCGCAGGAGCTGCTACTGCTGCTGATGCAGATGATGATGATGCTGCGGATGCTGCTGCTGCTGACGGAATAGGCGCACATGCCCCACTGCGTGCAGAGAGGCGTTCCAGTTCGGAGAGCGGAATACGGCGATGGCCTCCAGGAGTGCGATAGCAGAGGAGAGCCCCAGTAGCGTGCCAGCGTCGGATGGTCTTGGGACAGACGCCAAGACGCCGTGCGGCCTGTGAGACGGAGAACATGAGCGAATGATCAGGAGCTCTGAGTGAAAAGTCCACAGGTATGGACAAGACAGGGCAGGGCCGGCAGACAGACAGGAGAGGCGACTGCTGTGCGTGGATCGATAAGGAGGAAGAGGCGAACGGAGCTCATGCAAGTCTATGTCAAGATGTGTGACACAGGTCCATGATCAGACTAGTAGACCGTACAAAGGGGGTTCTGTCCATGAATGTCCAAGTTTTATGAAGCTGTCCGCGACCCTTGTCTTTGAGCCTCTGAGTACTGGTCTTGATTATGTCTCTGGGTCATGGCAGGTGCGAATATCATCTCGCGCGGGCGTCGGCGTCGGTGTAGGCA